>JAAZOI010000302.1 GCA_012797825.1 Eubacteriaceae bacterium
AAAGCGAGAAAAGCGCCCGCCATAAACCATATTGTTATAATTCCGGTAGTAAGAGCTTCGGCTACCCCCATTATTACAATTACCGCCAGCCAAAATACAATCATATAGTCGTGCAAATATTTAACCTCCTTCTATATTAAATTACGATTAAATATCGAAACAATAACATAAATGATTATAATACATAAAAAATGATTTAACAATATTTATTATTATTTAGAAAAAAAATTATTTATACTAAAAATTTTATTAGCGACCTGAAAACTTATACTATCAGAATTTATATTAACATCAATAAATTTTTTATATTTAGAATTTAAGAATTCATAATTTGCTTCGGAAATTTTATTTAAAGATACAACTGATAATGCAAGTATAATAAGAATGCTTATCATTATATATAATTTTCGTTTCATTTAACTTACCTTTTAATTTTTATTTTTCATATCTGCGTAAATTACTTCAGCCATTGTACGCGCCAGATATTCTGCGCTTATTCTGGCTTCTTCAAAAGTAGATAAATTACTGCCTATTTCAAAAAGCAACGCATTCGGACAAGTAAACTGATTGAATCTCGCAGTCTGCCGATATTTAATAGGAAGCATAACACCCGGGTAAAGTTTATCCATAGTGCTTTTAAAAGTTTCTGCAAATTGCGCATTTTTATTACTGTTTTCGTGATTCATACCTACAACTATCATTATTTTGGTGCTTTCAAGATTTCCTATTTTTATTTTATACTTATTTCTTGCGGATTCGGTATCATTAAGGCCGTCTCTGTGTAAATCAAATATGTATTGAATGGAGGGATTATCTTTTAAGTATTTATTAATGCTTTCAAGAGAATCGTTATATGAGTCGTTATAGCTTAGATCATGTATTTTTGTATCGTGTATTGTTTTTATGCCATAATCTTTTTCAAGTATCTGGCAGACAATATCTCCGATGGCGTTCATATTTGTTTTCGCATCTTTAGAACGCGCATATGAAGAATATACAACAGGGGTAGTTTCCGTAGCAGTATAACTTTCAGTCGTATGAGTTTCGTATATAAGGACAAGAGGTTTGTCGGGCATGTCTATTTTTTTAATGGCTGTATTTAGCGGTTTTGAAGTAACCGGAGTATATACCGAATTGTTTGCCGAAGAAGAATTTGAGTTTTTTCCTATAGACAATACATTGCCTATAAAAATTTGAGTAATTTCGGAATAATAATTTTCATCATCTTCAACATCAGTATAAACCGCAGCGCTTTTGTTTATTATTCTGGTATAAAAATTTAGCAGCAGTTTATTTTTTTGCTCGCCTGTTGCGTTTTTATAACCTTGTACGAATATTATTTGTATTAAAAAGAATGATATTATAAAAATTATCGTGATTATTATATTTTTTTTGCTTGCCGAAATCATTTTTACCTCTTTTAACATTTATATAAATAATTTATATGAAATCATCATACATATAATGACTTATATATAATGTCAAAATTTTACTTGCAATTTAAGAAATTGTTTGTTAATATACTTTTGCATTATTTTTTAGCATATGAAAATTACTCAAGGGGGTGAAGGAAAATGGCAAACATAAAATCTGCTGCAAAAAGAGCGCAAATAGGCGAGAGAAACAGATTACAAAACAAAAGCGTAAAAACAGGGCTGAAAACAATTGAGAAAAAATTAAATACTGCGGTTGAAACAAATGATAAAGCGTCAAGCCAAATATTGATACAGGCTGTTAAAAGTTTTGATAAAGCGGCTTCTAAAGGCGTAATATCAAAAAATGCCGCCAACAGAAAAAAAAGCAAAATGCAAAAGAAAATTAACGCTTCTGCATAACTGTAAGTTTTGTAATTTTATTTTATATAAAGCCGTTTTATAAACGGCTTTTTGTGTTTGGTAAATACTTGTATTTTATTAATCTATTACACGCTGAATAATCCGCTTTGTCCCTCGCCGTTTTTTATTAAGTTTATTATATGTACATACTTTAATGCTGAATAAACAAAATCAGATTTAATTTCATAGAAGCTTCCATCTTGTGTTGAAAACTGCAGGATTTGTCCCAATATAGCCTGTATTTCCAAAATGTCGGCAAGATAGAATATGCTGCTTTTTGTATCTGACACAATTTCAATTCTGTCATAAAATAATTTTAATACACCAGTATGCAGCAAAACGTTTTTTTTCATATAAAAGCAAGAAAATAGTTTTATTTTTTCGTCTGTGTACAAGGGAGTATCTTTATTGAAAAGAATATCATTTTTATACTCTTTCAGAAGAAGTTCTTTCTGCCAATTATCCCACATAATAATTGAATCAAAGCAAACAGAGTTTTTGTTTTCTGACTCGAAAAAACCGAAAGTGTTATATTTTACGGAATAATTGCATTTTGTGCAATAAAAAATATCATTTTTACTTTGCATTGTATTTCTGCTGTGACAATGGGGGCATGTATATAATGCTCGTTCTAAGTACATCGCAGGATTGCGGCCTTTATATGGCTGCATATTTGCCTTTTGTGTTTCGTATGCGCTTGTTTTCAGATTTGTTATTATAATATCCGACAGCTGTTCCGATGAATAATTCTTTATTTCTTCAACTTCTATCTGTCTTACAATTTTTCCGTTGAAACAGCCTTTGCTATGATGCGCCGCCCATCGCGGGGTGCAGAAATAAAGCCCTTGCAGATTATATAATATTACCGGGATATTCAGCAGTTTAACAAGTTTGCCTATGGCAGGGGATATATAAGCCTCTTCGCCGTTAAAAGAGCCGTTCCCGGAAGGGAAAAGACCGATGCAGCCATTTTCCGATGCAACGCTTTTAATATGCCTTATTGATTTTATATCTATCATTGTCTTTGAGATAGGTATAGGAGCAAAGCAAAATTTTAATATTTTACTGATAAAACTTAATCTGAAAAGGTGATCGCTTGCCACATAATATATAGGCTGGTTAAAAGACAGTGAAATAAAAATAGGATCGTACCCGCCTATATGATTTGATAAAATGAGGTACGGCTGATTTTTGTCAAGTTTGTATTTAGTCAAATTTAAACCGAAGAACAGCTTAAAAAAAAGATGCACCGGAGGTCTTAAAATATTTGCGATAATATTATGGCGTACTTTAGTATGCTTGTTTGTTTTCAAATAAACACCTTTTAAGAATTAATAAATTAATATTAACAACTAATATTTATAAAATCAATAAGAATGTAAGTGAGTACAAAAAAAGACGGCCTGAGCCGTCTTTATAATTATCTTATCATCTTGTATGTATGATAAGTTTGATTCCAGTTCTTTCAGTCCCGTTAATATCGATATCGGTAAATGCAGGTATGCACACCAAATCGTATCCGCCGGGAGCTACATAGCCTCTTGCTATTGCTATTGATTTTACTGCTTGATTTAGTGCTCCCGCGCCTATTGCCTGAATTTCCGCGACTCCGCTTTCTCTAATAACGCCTGCCAATGCTCCAGCTACAGAATTAGGGTTAGAATTTGAAGAAACCTTTAACACTTCCATTGCAATTACCTTTAACCTCAAATATGCCCATAAGAGGCTTTTAATCCTTTCAAAGCTTGTTATTTATTAATTTATATGTTTTAGCAAAAATATTAATCAAATATTTTATAAATTCTTTCTATTTTTACGCAGACATTATTATCATCGAATGTTACACATACTCCGTTAAATTGCCGTTTGCCCTGTGCAAGCTCAAATTTTACAGGCCGTTTAGTTTTAAATGATTTAATAATAATACTTCTATCAATGCCGATCACCCCCTCATAAGGGCCTGTCATACCTACATCCGTTATAGCGGCAGTCTGCAGATTAATTATTCGTTCGTCTGCAGTTTGTACATGAGTATGTGTTCCGACTACAGCATCAGCGCGGCCTGAGGCATAATAGCTGAACGCTATTTTTTCACTGGTAGCTTCTGCGTGAAAATCTACGAAAATTATATCGCAGCACGGCTTAATAATTTCGTATATTTTGTCGAAGGCTAAAAAAGGATTATCTAAATTTTCCATAAAAACAGTACCTGAAAGGTTAATTATTCCGAGACGTATTTTACCTATTCTTACCACGTTATAACCTTTGCCCGGGCATGGGGAAGGATAATTTGCAGGCCTTAATATATTGTCGTATTTTTCGATAAAATCAAAAATATCTTTCTTTGCCCAGATATGATTGCCTGTGGTTATAAAATCAGCGCCTGCTGCTATAAGTTCATCATAGCTGGATTTAACAAGTCCCGCATAACCTGACGCATTTTCTGCGTTAAGTATGCAAAAATCTGTTTTGTATTCTTTTTTTATTTCATTTAAATATGAGGAAATAACGCTGCGCCCGCTTTGACCCATTACGTCTCCTACAAAAAGTATCTTCATTATCTCTCCTAAATTAAACAGAATTTTAAAAAAATAGAGAGCATCTGCCCTCTATTTTTATTTAGCGTATTCAGTAACTCTTGTTTCTCGTATCAGATTAACTTTTATTTGACCCGGATAATCCAGTTCGTTTTCTATTTTCTGAGCTATTTCTTTTGCCGTAAGAACCATTCCCACATCATCAATTTCATCTGATTTAACTAAGATGCGCACTTCTCTTCCTGCTTGTATTGCAAATGATTTATCAACTCCCGGGAAAGATGTTGCAATTTCTTCAAGTTTCTGCAGTCTTTTAATATAGCTTTCAAGCGTTTCGCGTCTTGCCCCCGGCCTTGCCGCCGATATTGCGTCTGCTGCCTGAACAAGCACCGCTTCAATAGTTTTAGGTTCTACATCATCATGATGAGCTTCTACTGCATGAATAATTTCATTATTTTCTTTATATCTTTTTAAAATATCAACGCCTATTGCAACATGGGGACCTTCTACTTCGTGGTCGACCGCTTTGCCTATATCATGAAGCAAACCTGCGCGTCTTGCTATTCTTGCGTTAGCGCCCAGTTCATCTGCCATAATTCCTGCAAGGTATGCAACCTCCAGTGAATGCTTTAATATATTTTGTCCGTAACTTGTTCTGTAATGAAGCCTTCCTATTAATTTTACCATTTCGGGATGAATTTTATGAAGACCCACTTCAAATACAGCTTGTTCACCCATCTCTTTTATCTTGTCTTCAATTTCTCTTTTTGAAGTATTTACCATTTCTTCAATTCTTGCAGGGTGAATTCTTCCGTCGCTTATGAGTTTTTCAAGAGCATTCCTTGCAATTTCCCTCTTTATCGGGTCGAATCCGGATAATATAACTGCTTCCGGAGTATCGTCAATTATTAAATCTACTCCCGTAAGAGTTTCAAGAGCTCTTATATTCCTTCCTTCTCTTCCTATAATGCGGCCTTTCATCTCATCGCTTGGAAGGCTGACAACCGATACCGTTGTTTCAGCCACGTGATCGGCAGCGCATTTTTGTATAGCATATGTTATGATTTCTCTGGCTTTTTTGTCTGCCTCCGATTTCGCTTCGGCTTCTTTATTTTTTATAAGGATTGCAGTTTCTCTTGTAATGCGGTTTTCAACATTTGCAAGAAGTAACTCTCTTGCTTCTTCAAACGTTAATTGCGATATTTTTTCAAGTTCTACAAGCTGTTTTTCTTTTAATATATCCAGCTCGGTTTCTTTCAATTCCAGTTTTTTATTTCTCTCTGCTAATGCTTCTTCTTTTTTCTCTATATTTTCAATTTTTCTATCTAAATTTTCTTCTTTATTCATAACTCGTTTTTCGAGTTTTTGCAATTCGTTTCTTCGTTCTCTGCTTTCTCTGTCCAGTTCAAACCTTAGAGAATGAATCTCTTCTTTAGCTTCTATTAATCTCTCTTTTTTTATTCTCTCGCTTTCCTTTATCGCTTCTTCAACCATATTATTGGCTGTTTTAGCTGCATTATTTATTTTGCTTTCGCTTAGATATTTTCTTAATATAAATCCGGCTGCTGATCCGATTATTAAAAACAATAATGCCCATAATATCTTATAAAGCATGCTTTCCTCCTATTCTGTTTTCAAAAATCATAAAAATATAACTATTCAAGTTTTCAAATAATTAATTAAACAATAAAAAAATAAATCCATCCAAATGCTAACAAAATAATTTTAAACTTTTTATAGCATACTGTCAAGATTTATAAATTTGATACGTAATAAAATTGATATTGCGAAAAATAATATTTATTAATAAATCAGCGATATAATAAAATCTCCTGCCGACAGCTTTTAAAGGACGGTATAATATTAAACAGGTTTGCCTTCAAGCAATGATACTATATTATTCATTGCTTTTGCTTCATCTATTCCGTCGATCTGAACCAAAACTTCATCATTCTCTTTTACATTTAGAATCATAACCCCAATTATGCTTTTTGCGTTAACGGTAGCGTTTTCTTTTTGAATATGAATATCGCTTTTGCATTTGCTGGCAAGCTCGACTAAAGTCGATGCTATTTTTCCGTGCAGTCCGCCTTCCACTTTAACGCATGTTTTTTGCTGTACCATATATAGCCCTCTCTTTGTAATAGATTACAAGTTAATTCTTATTATACACATAAAAAAATAAAATGTAAATTATATTTGATTTTTTTTTATATTTGGGATAATATATTTCTATTCGTCCGGAGGTAATATATGAAAATAAATAAGCAAGATAATATTGTAAAAATAATACAAGAATATCCGATAACAAGAGAAGTTTTTATGCAATTCGGTTTGGGATGCATAGGATGTTTCGCTGCGCAATTTGAAACTTTAGAACAAGGCGCACTTGCTCACGGCATAGACATTGACGCATTGGTTGCTGAATTAAATAAAGCAGCGGGATTATAAGAATATAAAAAAGGGACTGTTTGATCAGTCTCTTTTTTTATTTAAGATTTTTTTGCTTCTATTGATTCGATAATATCTAATATTTTGTTTTTCTGGTAATCATCGTCAACATCAGCCTCACTTTGCGGCGCCGCTTTAGCGGAGCTTGCGAAATTCATTGCGCTTATTAAATCGGCTATATTTTTGGCCTGACTCAGCTGGTCGGAGCCGATTAATGGAGAAAGCAATTCAAACAACATTCCGGCTTTTTCCTTAAGGTTTTGAGCTGATGAGAATTCTCCTGAAATATTGTTTATTCTTGAGATGCCTTTTGTAGCTCTGCCGACGCCTGAGATAACTGAATTTACTTTAGTATATCTGTTCCTTTCGTTATCATCCATATAGGGTTCCAAATCGTAAAGCAGGCTTACAAAGGAATTTGTATCAAGATTGTTTATGCCTTCACAGAGTTTAATATTTTTAATTGAGCCGACCGCATGTTTGATTTTATATGACTGAGTGAGTATTTGTCTGGCGTTGTCTACGGTGATGTTATTATATACAGGCTGGAGCAGTTTATGCGGAGTATCTGCATCCATATAGCCTAAGCGCTCGGCAACATCATCCGAAAATTTTATATAATCATGAGAAGAATTGTTATTTATGTAATAAAGGCCGAGCAGTAAAAGTACTATCTGTGCATTTAACATTTAAACCTCCGGAATGCGGAGCTGCATTTATAACAGACATTTTTGTTCGTTTTAGATACAGCTCCGTTTTATTAAAAAATGTCTCCCGATAAAAGCAGTACGACAATTATTATTAATATTATGTTATTATCGTTGAAAATTGATCCTATTCCTCCGAATAGGCCGCCGCCGAACAAACCGCCTTTATGTTTTCCGCATTCATCACGATCATGATCACAGCAATCGTCATTTGAATTGCTTAACAGTAATACAACTACCAAAATTATTAAAATCCATGAATTATCATCTTTGCAGAAGCCCCCAAATATGTTATTTAACATACAACCTCCTAAATTTTTTATTAACGGATACGGTTATTAACCGCATCCGTTTTGTTTCTTTTAATTGCACATGAGTATGATTAAAAGCAAGAAGAAGAATAATAATGTGTCATTATCTTCACCACCGAAGAACCCTATGTTGTCAAACAGCACGACAAGCAGTAAAAAGAACATCAGCAGCGTGCCGCAATCACAATCATGAAATATACTTCCCATATATTCCTCCTATTTTAATTACAAAAATTTTTCCTTATTTTAACTATTAACTAGCATTCATCGTTGCTAGTAAAGATAATTATTAAAAGCAGGAAGAAGAACAAAAGTATGTCGTTATTTTCATCACAAATAAACCCTATACTGTCAAACAGTACAACGAGCAGCAAGAAAAACATCAACAAGGTTCCGCAATCACAGTCTTTGAACATGCATCCCATAGTTTACCTCCATTTTTTTACGACAATTATTATTAGTTAAACTAAATTATTATTCTATTCCGCCCATAAAAAGTATTATTAAAAGCAGGAAGAAGAATAAAAGTATGTCGTTATCTTCGCGACCAAAGAAACCGATGTTATCAAATAAAACTACTAAAAGTAAGAAAAACATCAACAAGGTTCCGCAATCGCAATCTTTAAACATGCATCCCATAGTTTACCTCCGTTTGTTTACACAACTATTTTTGAATACCATTTCAACTATTGTTATAATCGTTTTTTACAGTTAAGCAGCGCAAATTATACTTCAAACTGCCTTTCTGTCTATAACATAATACGTAATAAAAAGTTTATTGTGCATATATTTAATGCACGCTAAAAAATATAATTCTGCCTCTTTAATACACTAAAAAAAATAAAAAGCATATAGTATTAAAAGAGAGGCAGGTGGTTTTATGGATAAAGATATAAACAAAGCGATTGATGCAGTAAAGAAGATAAGCGAAAACAGCAACTTAAATGCAGATACAGTTTTAAAAGATAAAAGATTAATTGAAAAAGTAGCAGAATTAGATAGAAAATACGGCAATGAGATAAAAAAAATTGAAGAAATGAAAAAAGACATGACAGCCGAGGAAAAGGCTGAGCTTATCATGAAACTAAAACAAACTATGAACAAAGAACAGAGGACAAAATTTAATCAGATTATTGAATCTCTGGATTCATATGTTAAAAAAAATAAATAGGAGAGAGATATGTCAATTTTTAGTTCGTTATTAAAAGGAAACAGCGAAGAGCATAAGAAAAAAAGAGCTGAAAAACTAGAAAGAATTAAAAAAAGAAACGAACAGAAAAGAGAATACAGAAAGCAAAGAGTAAAGAGAAAATCAGAGAGACATAAGCAAAAAAGAAATGTAAATGTTAAAAGCAATGCAAAAGCCAGTGATATTAATATACAAAATAATTAAAACAAAATAAATAAACCAATTTTACCTCTAAAATAAATATTATAGGATATGAAATGAATAAAAGAATTGATAAAAGAGTTTTGGATCTTATAAAAAATAAGAGCGGAATAAACAGCATATCGCTTATTTTATATACAAGTAATGATGACCAAGATAAAATGGCTGAAATTTTATCAGAGTACAATTGTTCGGTTAAATATAAATTAAAGGGCATTAATGCTATTGTTGTAGACGTACCGGCCGCGAATGTGAGCAAGGTAGCAAATCTTAAAGATATAAAATATGTAGCGCATGACACTAAAGTTGATACCTGCTTAAATGTAGCAAGGGCTTCTATAGGAGCGGACTATGCGCATAGCCTGGGTTATGACGGAAGAGGCGTTTGCGTTGCTGTTTTGGATACTGGGCTTTATCCGCATAACGACATAATATTAAGAAAGACCGGTTCAGTTAAAGCTTTTATTGACTTTATCGGCGGAAAAAGCAAAATGTACGATGATAACGGACACGGTACGCATGTATGCGGCATAATAGCCTCAAACGGCGCAAGCTCTAACGGTAAATATAAAGGCATTGCTCCGGCTTCGGATTTGGTTGTCGTTAAGATTATGGATAAGGACGGCGCGGGGCAGATATCAGACATAGCTGCGGGTATTGAATGGATTATAGAAAATAAAAATCAATATAATATTAGAATAGCGTCATTGTCACTTGGTATAGATGAAAGAGCGGGAAAAAACGACGCGCTTTTAAAAGAAGCGGAAAGACTATGGGATAACGGTATAGCCGTCTTTGTTGCGGCAGGCAATAGCGGTCCCGGCAAAAAAACTATAAATATTCCGGGGATATCACCAAAACTTATTACTGTAGGATGCGTTGATGATGTGCGTACAGTTGAGCAGAGTGATGATTATGTTGCGGATTTTTCTTCAAGAGGCCCTTCAAGCAGAGGAAATAAGCCTGATATTGTAGCGCCCGGCGTTGACATTATGTCGCTATACAACAATCAAAGGCAGTATACTAAAATGAGCGGCACTTCAATGTCTACTCCGATGGCGGCAGGAATTGGGGCGTTAATGCTTCAGAAAAAGCCGGATTTAACGCCGCAGCAGATAAAAGATATTTTGATGGGCAATACTTTCCCGCTTAATGAGGATAGAAACTCTCAGGGCAGGGGAGAGCTGGATATGGTGCGGATATTAAAAGTAATATAAAAAGTATAATATCAGATTTATTTAATATATATTTTATATGAATAATATAAAAAAACTTAAAAAAAATCTTTTATTAATATTTATAATATTATTTTTAATTTTAGCATTATCATATTTTATGCTTTTATGTAAGATAAGTTTAATCGGAACGACCGAAGATTTTTCTGCGGCATTTAATGCACAACAGCAGCAGCTGAAAGATAATTACGGTCATTCCGATTATGAACAAACAATTAACAATATACAAATAGGCGTAGAAAAGATAACAACTGAGCTGTATTTTATTACATATTCATGGATGAGCGGCAATTTGACATATAACGCAATTACACTTAATGTCGAAAATACAGATAAAAAAAATCTCAGCTTGGAAAACTATGAGAGCAGCTACGCTGTTGATAATCTGGGTAATAAATACTATCCAATGTATTATAATGAAAGCCCTTATCCGCCCGATCAGCCGCTTGGCTATAAAAATGTACTTTTTATAAAATTCTGGCCGTTTGACTCAAAAGCAAGCAGTGTTACATTGCATTTAAAATATGCGGGGGCAGACTATGTATTTTCAAATATGCCGATAAGATAGCGGCATATTTTTTATTGCTTTATGCTTTATAGGGTTATAATGTATTTTTTTATGTTATAATAAATCAATGGATGATTTGAAGGAATTTATTAAAATCACAGCATATAAGGAAGGCATAGATTTAATCGGTTTTGCAGAAGCTCGGAATTTTACAGAGTTCGAAAAATTCTATAATGAAAAAATTGAGCATAATTATTTGCCGGATGTAGGCAATATCAGAGATATAAAGAAAAGGCTGAATGTTTTTGACGTTATGCCGCAGGCTAAAACTATAATAGCTATTGGCGTTTCTTATAATAAAAAAATGGACAAGCCTGATGGTGAAAGCATAAAAGGCATAATATCACATCATGTTTTTAAAAAAGACTATCACAACGTAATGCAGGAAAAGATGCATAATCTTACTGAAAAAATAAAAGAAAAAACAGGTGATAATTATAAATTTCAATGTTATTGCGACAATGGAATACTTGATGACAGAATAGCGGCATATTTATGCGGAATCGGATTTTACGGTAAAAATAATTTCATTATAAACGAAAGATACGGAAGCTATATCTTTTTAGGTCATATTCTTACAGATATTAGAATAAAGCCGGATAAATCGACCCGAACTTTATGCGAAGATTGCCGCGCATGTGTTGACGCATGCCCGAGCGGAGCGCTTATGGACAGCTACTGCTTAAACTCCAAAAGGTGTATTTCTAATCTGACTCAAAAGAAAACTTTAAGCTATGAGCAGAAACAGACGATAGGCAGGCATATTTACGGGTGCAATATTTGTCAGCAGGTATGCAGATTCAATATAGGCGCGCAAGCTTGCAGCGGTGAGAACTTCAGCGCCGATAAAGAGGATATATACGTTGAATGTGATGATATAATAAATATGGGTGCGGATAAATTT
>JAAZOI010000303.1 GCA_012797825.1 Eubacteriaceae bacterium
AAAAAGCATACTACACATAAAAGATATGGCGGACGCGGCAATTAAAATGGTTACTGACAGCATAGATTCTTATGTAAAAAAAGATCTGGCTCTTGCGAAATATGTAATGCAGTATGACGATGTTGTCGATAAATTATTCAGTGAAGTGAGAAAAGAGCTTATAGTGCTTGTTTATCAGAATCAAAGATACGGAGAGTTGTGTCTTGATATTTTGATGATTGCCAAATACCTTGAAAGAATAGGCGACCATGCCGTTAATATTGCTGAATGGGTGGAGTACTCCATTACTGGCAACCATAAGAATTATGATGATTAAAATATAAATATTGCAAAGGTTGTACGATGATTTATTTAGTTGAAGATGATAAAAATATAAGAGAACTTGTTGTTTATACATTAAATAACACGGGATTAAAGGCTCAAGGCTTTGAAAAACCGTCGTATTTTTGGAAAGCTATGGAGCAGAAAACTCCGAGCGCAATTATTTTGGATATAATGCTTCCCGAGCAGGACGGGCTTGAAATATTAAAAAAACTGCGCGCATCAGTTGCGACCAGCAAAATACCTATAATTATGCTTACCGCAAAAGACAGTGAATTTGATAAAGTAACAGGGCTTGACTTTGGAGCAGATGATTATGTAACAAAGCCGTTTGGAATGATGGAGCTTGTCGCCAGAATAAAAGCGCTTATGAGACGCACGGAGGAAATAAAGCAATTACAAACTTACTCGGTAGGAGAATTACTGGTTGATCCCGCAAAACATATAATAAAAGCATGCGGAGAAGAAGTTAATCTGACGTATAAGGAATTTGAGCTTCTTTGTTTTCTAATGGAGAATCAGGATCATGTATTTTCGCGCGATCAGCTGCTTAACAAAATATGGGGATATGATTTTGACGGCGAAAGCAGAACTGTGGATGTACATATAAGATCTCTGCGCCAAAAGCTGGGAAGATGCGGAGATTATATTCAAACAGTCAGAGGAATAGGCTATAAAATGGGGGAAACAGTGATTTGACTAAACGGATTTTCTGGCATATTTTTGTTGTTGCCGTAATTGTTTTATTTGCAAGCGTTGCGATGATTGTCGGAGCGCTGTATGAATATTACTCAAATCAATATATAACCCAGCTTAAAAACGAAGCTGTATATATTTCCCAGGGAATGGAAGAAAATAATGATTATCTGAAAAAACTGGATAATAAGACAGACAATACCCGCATAACATGGATTAATTCTGACGGTGTAGTGTTATACGACAATACCGCCGACGCGGCAAAAATGGAAAACCACAGCAACAGAGAAGAATTTATTGAAGCGCTTACAAACGGTCAGGGCGAGAGTATAAGATATTCAAAAACATTGTCGGAAGACACGTTGTATTATGCCGTCAAACTTAAAAACGGCACGGTTTTAAGAGTGTCAAGCACAAAACATTCCGTTCTGGCTATAGTATACGGAATGTTGAAATATATCTTGCTTATACTTTTAGCGACAGTCGCTTTATCCGCTTTTTTAGCCTATCGCGTTTCTAAACGTATTGTAAGACCTTTAAACGGGCTTGATTTTGATAATCCCGAAGATGCGGTGACTTATGAGGAATTAAGCCCTATGCTTATGCGCATTTCTAAACAAAATAAACAGATACACGCACAGATGATTGAGCTGGAGCGAAAACAGCATGAATTTTCCACCATTATAGAAAATATGAAAGAAGGGCTTTTAATAGTCGATAAGAAAACGGATATTTTATCTTACAATACCAGCGCGCTTCATCTGTTGGGCGCGAATGAAGCCGTTAAAAATAAAAGCGCGCTTACACTTAACAGGAGCGAAAGTTTTCGCAAAGCAATAGAATTTTCACTTTCGGGGCG
>JAAZOI010000304.1 GCA_012797825.1 Eubacteriaceae bacterium
AATTATGATCCCACAATAAGCATAGACGGAACAATAGGCGAAATAAACGGAAATTACAGAGTAAGCGGCAGCGATTATTTTGTTACTGAAGCCTGCGAATATGTAGACAGTTTTTTGCAGTCAAAACACTATATCGCAATAATCGCAAATGTCGAAGAAGATCATCTCGATTATTTTAAAGGCGGCATTAACCAGATAAGACAGTCATTTTTGAAGTTTGCCCAAATTGTTCCCAAAGACGGATTGCTCATAATAAACGGCGATGATAAAGATATATCATTTATCGCAAATCAATGCGATTGCAATATTATAAAATTCGGCTTAAACAAAGATAATGACTACTATGCAGATAATATCAAATATGATTTATTAGGCAGGCCGGAATTTGATATTTTTAAAGACGGCCAGTTAATCGGTCATTTCAATCTTCAGGTTCCCGGGCAGCATAACGTGCTCAATGCAATATCGGCAGTAATATGCGGCATTTTCATCGGCATACCTGTTTCAAGTATACAGGATACTCTTGCAAATTTTCAGGGAGCAAAACGAAGATTTGAATTTCGCGGAGAAGTAAACAATATAAAGGTTTTCGAAGATTACGCCCATCATCCTACTGAAGTTAAAGTCACCGTTGACGCGTGCCATAACTATGAGCATAACAGACTTTGGGTTGTGTTCCAGCCTCATACATATTCAAGGACTTATGTTTTTTTGGAAGAATTTTCCCAAGCGCTAAGCAACTGCGATTTTTTGATAATGAACGATATATATTCCGACAGAGAAGCTAACGCCTGGGGCATTACAAGCGAAATGGTCGCGGAGAATGTCACAAAAAAATATGGCACTCCCGCTGTTTGTATAAGCAAATTTACAGATATTGTGGATTATCTTACTCAAAGGCTTGAACCCGGTGATTTTGTGCTTGTTGCAGGCTCTCAGAGCATTAACCAAGTGGCATTTATGCTTGTGGATAAGCTTAGAGAAATATACGAACCCGAAACATCTGAAATAAAGTAATTAAAAGCCTCTGTTAAAACAGAGGCTTTATTTTATATCTCTTCCAAAACGCTTTTAAGTATCTCAAGTCCTTTATTTATTTCATCATATGAAATCGTCAGCGGCGGCAGCAGCCTTACTTTTTGCTTCGCAGTGAGTACCAGCAGTCCTTTTTCTATGCATTTGTTAACAACTGTTTTATTGTCAACATCAACTTCAATGCCTACCATCAGGCCTCTTCCGTTAACGCCTTTTACATGTTTAGATTTTAATATTTCTTCTTTTATAAATGCTCCCTTTTTTGTTATTTCATTAAGCTCGTCAGATGCAAGCCTGTCAAGCACTTCTAAAGCTCCCGCGCAAACAATTGGGTTTGCTCCGAACGTTTCCGCATGTGTTCCCGGGGTAAGCACGTTTTGTGTCTTCTCGTCAAACAATGCCGCTCCAATGGGCAGACCCCCGCCCAGACCCTTAGCGCACGTTACGATATTGGGTATAAAATTATAATGCTTGAATCCGAACATTTTGCCTGTACGTCCAATTCCTGTCTGCACTTCGTCAACTATTAATAATATATAATTTTCTTGAGTTGCTTTTATTACTGCTTTTATGTAGTTTTCGTCTAAATCAAGTATTCCGCCTTCGCCTTGTATTATTTCTATTATAATCGCGCAAGTCTTATTGCTGATTTTAGATAATGTATCATCTATGTTATTTGCTTCTGCAAAAACAAACCCTTCAAGAAACGGATCAAAATACTGATGAAATACATCCTGCCCTGTTGCAGATATTGTAGCCATTGTTCGTCCGTGGAAAGAGTTTTTAAGCGTTATTATTTCATGCCTTCCTTTTCCGTATTTGTCAAAGCTGTATTTTCTTGCGGTTTTAATGGCGCACTCGTTAGCCTCTGCTCCCGAATTGCAGAAAAACGCTTTTTTCATCCCTGAAAGAATTGCAAGTTTTTCAGCAAGCTTTGCCGCAGGCTCAGTGTAATATAAATTAGATGTATGGTTTAATGTTTTTACCTGAGTAATTACAGCATCCGCCCATTTTGTATCGCAAAAGCCAAGGCAGTTAACCCCAATTCCGCTTGTAAAATCAATATAGCTTTTGCCGTCAAAATCAACACACGCAGCGCCTTTTCCTTGTTTTATCGCAACGTCAAATCTTCCGTATGAGCTTGCTATATAATTATTTGTTTTATCTTTAATTTCTTTATTCGTCATATTACTCTCCCTCACAAATTATTATTTTACAAACATTGTGCCTTCGCCTTGCGTGTTTAAAAGGCCCGCAATAAGCATATTTTCTTTTCTGCCGTCTAAAATAAATGCGCTTCCTACTCCGTTATTTACTGCATTCATACAACACTTGGCTTTAGGTATCATACCGCCGTTAATAATTCCGTCATTTATATAATCATTTGCTTTTTCTGTGTTTATTTCATTTATTAAAGTAGATTCATCTTCTTTGTCTAAAAGAATCCCTTTGACATCAGTAAGTAGCACAAAAGCAGCCGCTTTCAATTTGGCGGCTACAGAACCTGCCACAGTATCAGCGTTTATGTTGTATACACACCCGTCCTCATCACATCCGACAGTCGATAATATCGGAAGATAACCGATATTTATTAAATCAAGTATCGGTATATCATTTATATCCGTTATTTCACCGACATAACCTAAATCAACTCCGTTATCCATTTTAACAGCTTTTATAATATTGCTGTCAAGACCTGATATTCCGATTGCTTTGCCGCCGAGTTGCGATACAAGCATGCTTATGTCCTTATTTACTTTACCGCAAAGCACCATTTGAACGATATCTACTGTCTCTTTGTCAGTATAGCGCAAACCGTTTATAAACCTGCTTTCAATGCCTGTTTTTTTAAGCATTGCATTTATCTCGGGACCGCCGCCATGCACCAGAACTACCCCTATTTTTAAAGACTGCAAAAACAATATATCGTCAATAAGTGATACCGCCGCCGCTTTATTTGTCATGGCATTGCCGCCGTATTTTATAACAACTATTTTATTTTCAAACTTTGATTTAAGTTCCTCTATAGTTTTTTTATCTTTTAACATTACAATTCCTTATGTTCTGTAATCCCCGTTTATTTTTACATAGTCATATGTAAGGTCGCATCCCCAGGCTGTTGCGTTGTATTTACCTTCATTTAAATTGATTACAACGGTTATTTCATCTTCAAGCAAAATATTTTTTGCCTGTTCCTCGTCAAACTTTAAACCCAGCCCGTTTTTACACACATCTACACTGCCGCTTTTTGATGATAGTGAAATATCTACTTTATCCGGGTCAAAATCAGCTCCCGAATATCCGGCGGCGCAGAATATTCTTCCCCAGTTAGCGTCGGCGCCGAACATTGCCGCTTTGAAAAGCGATGATGTGATTATACTTTTTGCTATTTTCTTTGCGTCAGCTATACTTGATGAGTTTATCGCGTTGCATATAATAAGTTTGCTTGCCCCTTCTCCGTCGCGCGCTATTTCTTTTGAGAGATATTCACTTATGTATCTTAGGGCATTTACAAATATATCGTAATTTTCGCCTGTATTATCTATTATTTTATTGCCTGCTTTACCGTTCGCAAGAAGGCACACCATATCATTTGTAGATGTGTCACCGTCTATGCTTATCATATTAAAAGTATCATCGACTGTTTCTTTTAACGCTTTGGCAAGCATCGATGTATTAATAGCCGTATCGGTTGTAATAAACCCAAACATCGTGCCCATATTGGGATGAATCATTCCCGAGCCTTTAGCTATAGCGCCCATTCTGCAAACTTTGTTATCTATTACAAATTCAACCGCAATTTCTTTAGGCCGTGTGTCTGTCGTCATAATAGCGTATGCAGCATCCATACCGTCAGTATCATTAAGCATATCGTTTAATGCGGGCAGTGAATCTTCTATAGGTTTTATCGGCAGAATTTCGCCGATTACCCCTGTTGAAGCCACTATTACATCCTGCGGTGAGATATTCAGCGTTTTTGCGGCAAGGCGCGCCATTGCTATCGCTTTTTCATCGCCGTCAATATTGCACGAATTAGCGTTTCCGCTGTTTACTATAATTGCTTGAGCATATCCGTCCGAAACATGGTTTTTTGTGATTTTTAAAGGTGACGCTTTTATTCTGTTAAGAGTATATGTACATGCCGTATTAGCTCTGTTTTCACTTACTATTAAGCCAAGGTCTTTTTTTGTCTTATTTCTTCTTATTCCGCAATGTATACCACCTGCTTTAAATCCCTGCGGCGCGCACACATTGCCCGATATTAATTTCATATTCATTTTTCTGCCTCCTGTTAAATTGAGGGGGGGATATAGCAAAGACCTGCGTCTTGTTCTATATTCATGGCAATGTTCATATTTTGTATTGCCTGGCCGGCAGCGCCTTTTACCATATTGTCTATAGCGCTGATTATAATAAGTCTGCCTGTACGTTCATCTTTATGAAGAGAAATGTTACAGTAGTTTGAATATCTTACATATTTCACATTCGCTGTCTGCCCATTATTCATTATGCGTACAAATTTTTCGTTTGCGTAAAAATCTTTATATAGTCCTATTATCTCTTCAATTTTTATATTATTAACCAGGCTGGTATAAGCTGTTGTTAAAATTCCTCTGTTAATTGGAAGCAGATGCGGAACAAAAGTAATTACTACTTTTTTGTCTGCATATTTGCTTAAAGTCTGCTCAATTTCAGGAGTATGTCTGTGAGTTGCGGTTTTGTATGGCGCAAAAGCCTCATTGCATTCGGGAAAATGTGTCTCTAAAGTTAATCCTCTTCCCGCACCGCTTACACCTGATTTTGAATCAATTATTATGTTCGAATAATCTATTATGCCCGCTTTAAGCGCAGGAACTATCGCAAGCGAAGCGCTTGTTGGGTAACATCCGGGGTTTGCTATAATTTTTGCACCTTTTAACTCATTTCTATTAAGTTCGGGAATTGAATATACCGCATTTTTATGCAATTTTTTCTGCTTATATTCGCTTCCGTACCAAAGCTTATATTCTTCTTCATCAAACAACCTGAAATCGGCGCCTAAATCAATAAACAGCTTATTGTTTTCATAGCATTTCAAAGCTATTTCTTCGCTCAGCCCGTGAGGCAGCGAGGCGAAAACAACATCGCTGTTATCTAAAACGTATTGCTCGTCATTTAATATATCATCGCATAAATCAGTCATGCCGGGATAAATCTGGCTAAGAGATTGACCTTTATAAGAAACAGATGATATGGCGCTCATTTTTGCGTAGGGATGCATAAGCAGAAGCCTTACCAGTTCTGCGCCTGCGTAACCGGTAGCCCCAATAACTCCGACTTTTAATTTCATTTATATACCTCTGCATTAATATTCAATATGAATTATAATTATACATTTTTATATAAAAAAATCAAGATGTTTTAAAAAAATTAATTAATTTTTATTCTGATATCATTTCCGATAAAATTATATGGCGTAAAGCAGCCCATGATACGTGAAAAAATTCTTATATAATACATATCGTCTAATTCATTTAATGTAAGATTTGTAGAAATTATTATTTTTTTATTTGATAATATACGTTTGTTAAGCAGGTTAAACAGCTCGTCAACCGCATAATCAGTTGCATTTTCAGTCCCTAAATCGTCAATAATTAATAAATCGCAGGAATTTAATGCTTCAACAAAAGAAGCGTCAATAACTGAAGAGTACTCGCTCAGTCTGCTTTTTCTTATCAGGTCAATTAAATCGCTTGAAATCATATATATAATATAAATTCCCTTTTTCAACAAATCCGCTGCAATGCAATTTATCATAAATGTTTTGCCTACTCCTGTGCTGCCGGTAAAAAATAAATTAGCGGAATTTTCACCGAAATTATTTGTATACATCACGCAATCCTGATAAATTTTTTTCATATTCGCTCTGGGGCTTTTACCGCCTTTTGGAGCTTTATTAGAAAATAATTCAAGATTGAAGTTTTCGAAATTCTCTTTTTCTAAAATAGATTCAAGACAAGTCTGACTGTATAATTTTGAGGCTATTGATTGTTTAAAACATACGCAATACTGTCCGCCTGCAATACCGGTATCATTGCAAATGCTGCAATGATATTTAGGCAAATATTCTTTTTCCGAATGCTTATATTCCTTAAGCAGCGCCGTCTTTTTTTCTTTTAACTCTTCAATTTGAGCAAAAATCTCTTTTTTATTTGAAAAATCTCCGGCATGCAATAATTGAAGAGACTGCATGCCTAAATCCGAAATCTTTTTATCAATGCTTTTTAATTCTTTTATTTCTTTATATATTTTATTTTTATTTATCTCAGCTTCTTTTTCTGCATATGTACGTTTTTTTTCAAATTCTTTAGCTGTTTGTTCAATAAGATATTTCATCTTCTTCAACCTCGTCTTTGTTTAACCATTTCTTTTCAAGTTCAGCAAAATTATACTCGTGTTTATTCGCCAAATTGTGTTTGCTTTGTTTTTTCTTTGGTTTTTTAGCCGCGGCATCTTTAACCTCACCATTTTCAAACCAGTCTTTAAGTACGCTGTCTATATATTTAATGCTCGGCTTGTCTAATGCTACCGTAGTATCAGCAGCTTTGCTTATGGTTGTCATATCAAAACCGTATGTATCAAACCAGCCGTCAATAAGTTTTTGTTCCGGTTTGCTTGCAAGTCTGTTAAGTCCCAGGTATTTAAATATCTCGCTGTATCTGTCCATTCTTCTTTTATTATCCGACAAATAATCTTGCGCTTCATCAAACGTGCGTATGTTATTGTCATACCAATTTTGCGCAACCTGATTTAAATAGTTAAGCTCGGTATGATTTCTTGCAACACAATCTTCAATTAATAATAAAACTGTCTGAACAGTAAATTTATACTCGTCAATCCACGCGTTAATGCTGGCCATCTCTTTAGATGATAATGGCCTTCTATACATATCTTCAATTTGTATAAACATCTGCCTGCGTTTTTTGTCTTGTTCCGCACTTTGTCCCGAGTGCGCGTTTATGTTTTTTGATGATAATACAATAGATTTTATGTTAAGATACTGAATGAATTTTTCATCTTTACTTTTATTTATTATTCTTATAATACCTTCATTCTGCCAATAATCCCATGCTTTTATAACATCACTTTCCAATAGTCCCAGCGCTTCGGCTATGTCTTTATCTTTAATGTTGGTTTGTAAATTATTAAAAGCGTACTTAAGTCCCCAAATATATACCTTAACGTATTCGCCGTTGGCGCTTGGCATATAATGGTTTATAAAAATATTTTCTATTATGCTTACTCCCATGTCCTCATTCGAAATATAGTATTCGAATTTATTCATAATGCTCTCCCGTTTGTTTTTATGGTGAAGTCTTTTAATTATAACACTTATATTTTATTTATTATATATTTTTTTATATATAAATGTAATCGCTTAAATTGTAATGTTTATTGAATTCATAAAATACATTTTAATAAAAAGGATTTTATATAAATGAATGGTTCAACATTTTTAACATCGCTTTTTCTTACCGTGCTCGCAGGTCTTGCCACGGGACTGGGCGGCTTATTGTCAATAATATTTAAAAAAATTGATGATAAATATATTGCTTTTACATTGTCATTTTCAGCAGGTGTTATGATTTATATTTCGTTTATGGAAATACTCCCGGATGCTGTAAAAAATATAAATATTTATGAAAAAAGCGGCTCTAATTTTCTTGCCGTAGTTATTTTTTTTGCGGGTATAGGTCTTATGGCAATTATTAATAATTTTATTGACGATACGCCAGGTACTTTATCTGCAAATTTGAACGAAGAGAAAAAAAGAAAGCAGGTTCTGCTTGTCGGCATAATCACTTTTGCGGGCATAATAATTCACAACATCCCCGAAGGCATGGCTGCTTTTATGTCAAGCGCATATGATATTAACAGCGGTATAATAATTGTTATAGCAATTTCACTTCACAATATACCCGAAGGACTTGCCGTCGCAGGCGCAATTTATTACGCGACAAACAGCCGAAAAAAAGCGCTTAAATATACTTTCATATCAGGTATGGCTGAACCTGTAGGCGGTGTGTTGGCGTATTTCTTGTTTAAAAACAGTGTCAACGCATTCTCTATGAGCATTATTTATTCAGTCGCTGCCGGTGTTATGGTATATATCGCGCTTGAAGAACTGCTTATTAAATCGCGCAAGTATGCTAGCGCCGTCCTTTGTTTTTTTGGCTGGGTTATAGGCATGATAGTAATATCGCTGGGATTAATGCTTAAATAAAAAAATCCGGCATAAGCCGGTAATATTTATTGCTTATTAATATATTAAAAGATATATCAGTGCTACAATAGCTACTTTCATTTCGGGTTTCATATTATTTATAAACTGCATAAAAATATTTGAGTTAACCGGAGCGCATAAAAAATATACCATATTGATTGCCGGACTTGATTCATCTGTAAAACTCGGCAGTTCGGATTTTCCGCTCATTGCTTTGAAAATATTTTCATCATCTCTTATAGCGGCGTAGTTTTTCTGAATAATATTGTTTGCGCAAATGATTATCTCATTTATCAATGCATCCGGACTGTAACGTTTTGCTCTTTCTATATATAACAGTGCCGCGCACGTTTCAAGAGTGCATAAAAAAATGTTGCTGTTTTTATATCTTGTCGAATTTGTCAGCACTTCAACGCCCTTTAATATATTGCTTTGTATTTCGGTATTATGTATGTTTAACAGCCTTCCTATTTTCTGGTTAATATCATCTGTAACGGAAATGCAGAAATATTTTTTAAACCATTCATATAGAGAAGATGAAGCATTCATATCAATATAGTACTCTTTGCCCGACAATATCTTAAACGTTTTTAGCGTATCTAAAAGTCCTATTTGAATATTTCTCTTCATGCTTTCAAATGTATGAGTATATGAAAATCCCAGGTATTCGGAATTTTCAACTATCAAAAACTCGTTTTTCGAGTATTTAGACGCTAAAGTATTTGAATTTAATAACCTTGGCGTTAATATGGTTTTTGACTTTTTACTGACCGCCCTATACGCCGCATCATCAAGTATGTTTATTTCATGCTCATCTGAACTTATATAGAAAAACAAATAAGCAAGAAGACCGAATTCCAAAGTATCAATAAGCTGCCCCGAAGGTATCTCCGAAAGCGGCAGTACAACAGCCGAA
>JAAZOI010000305.1 GCA_012797825.1 Eubacteriaceae bacterium
GGCTGCTCCCTTATAACTAAATGTCACATTTCTAAATTCAACATACCCGGCTTTTTCCGCTGCATGCTTAACTTTGGAAGCATCGGTAATGTCATGTTTGGTTTGCAATACCTGAGTAATTCTTTTAGCAGCAGCCTGAGCGCGCGGAATCATAATAAACATCATAGCAAACATAAGAAGAGATATTAATATTTGCATTGCATATTGCATGAAAGCCATTAGATTACCGATGTTGGAAGTGCCTTGGCTTATTCTTATAGCGCCGAGCCATAATATGCTGAGGGTTACAAGATTCATGATAAGCATCATGGCAGGCATCAAGAACGCTATGATACGATTTACTTTTATATAATTATTAGTAAGATCAAGGCTAGCTTCATCGAAATGGGCAGCTTCATAATCTGTACGGTTAAACGCTCTGATAACGCGTATTCCGGTTAGATTTTCTCGAACAACGAGATTGACTTTATCAATTTTGCTTTGCACCTTTTTAAATAGGGGTATACCTTTCATTGCGAAAAACAAGATAACAAGCGCGATTACCGGCAAGGCGCATGCAAGAATTATTGTAAGCCCTTTGTCTTTACTGTATGCAAGTATCGTTCCGCCTATGGCAGTTATAGGTGCTGATACCATCATATTAAAGATAATGATAGTTGTCATCTGAATTTGGACTATGTCGTTGGTTGTTCGTGTAATTAATGTTGAAGCTCCAAATGTATCAAATTCATTCAGAGAAAATCCTTCAACATGACGAAATATCTTCTTGCGAAGAATTCGCCCGAGCCCCATTGATGTTTTTGAACTGAATAGATTCGCGATAATTGCGCAAATGACACCGCCTGCAGCAATTAGCAGCATCTTTTCGCCGATTCTCCAAATATAAGCTATATCCGATTTCATTATGCCGTTATTGGTAATATCAGCCATTAATGTAGGCAAATAAAGGTTTGCCATTGCTTGCAGCGCCTGCAGTATAAAAATACCGATAATATAAGGAATAAACGGCTTAAGGTTCTTATATATTTTAATCATTAAATTATCTCCGCTTTTATTAATACGGGTTATTAATTTATTTTTTGGCTTGCTATAAAGAATTAAATAAAATATTGAAATTATATTATCTTATTTATACATTGTCAATATTTTATTACATGAAATATACTGCTTATTTTATTTGAAATTAAAATAATCTTATCATATATATTTAAAAAAAACTTTAAATTTAATATATTATTAAAGTCTAAATTACAAAAATAAATATCGTTAATTAAAGTATTTTTTAGTATAATATAAATATATTTTAAATTTTGTTTAAACTATCAAGCAAAAAACAAAATGAGGTAAAAGATGAATTCAGATTTGAATAGTAAAAGCATCTTTGATGCAGCAGAAAACACACCAATGAATGAATTAAAACCTATACAGGAAGAGCAAATTAACCAACCGAAAATACAGCCTACCAAGAAGGAACTAAGGCATGACATTCTCACAATATGCATTGCGCTTGGAGCGTACATAATCAGCGTAAATGTGCTTGTCGTTATAATAGCAGCTATTGCGGTCGCGGTTAACTCGGATGTACAAAAAATGATTTTAGATATAGTAAAGCAAGGCGGCGGCTCTCTACTAAGTATTACCGGCAATACAGAATATATAAACGCGGTTTCGCAGGTTGTTGCAAAAGTCATGGGACCCGCTTACATAATATCAGCTGTTGTGTCTGTACTGTGGATGCTGACAATAAGAAAAAAGAAGCTTTTTACTACAGATATAACAACTATTGGGCAAAAGGTAAAACCTTTTGTTATTGCCAAAATACTTGTATTAATATGGGGCGTGCAGTTTGTATCCTCTATGATTACCATGATATTAAATCCCGCGCTTGAAAATGCGGGCATTTCACTTACTGACGCTATGCAGCAAAGTATTGGTATGCTTTTCGCTACTCCTATGGGCATTGCAGCAGCGGTATTTGTAGTGCCTGTTATTGAGGAAATAATATTCCGCGGCGCGATTATGAGAAAGCTTGAGAGGTATGGAACAAATTTTGCGATAATTGTGTCATCACTTTTATTTGCTGTTTACCATATGATATGGCTTCAAGCGTTTTTCGCATTCTTTGTGGGACTGCTGCTCGCATACACCGCTAAACGCTTTTCAATAAAATGGTCAATGCTTTTACATATATTAAATAACGGAATAGCGGCGATTATCACAATATCTGCGGTGTCTGAAATTTTTGAGCTTAGCACAATGATTGCTTGCGCGATAGGTTCCGCTGTAATATTAATTATCGGCAGAAATAAAATCTCATTAATAAAAGAACAAGGCAAACCGAATATCGCAAGTCCGTTTAAAATTGCATTTTCTCATCCTATGTTTATTATAACAGCAGTTATATTGCTGGGCATAGGGGCTCTTACTTTGGGGATGTAGAAATCTTATTAATCATTAATGCAGGTGGAAGAGATGAAAGAAGAACTTATTGCTCCGTGCGGGATAAACTGCGCTTTATGTGTGAGTTATCTGGCGATGAAAAATGACTTAAACAAAAAAGGATTTAATAAATCATACTGCGCAGGCTGTCGGCCGCGCGGTAAAAATTGCGCATACATGAAAAAGCAATGCAAGCTGCCCGGAGAAGGCCTTGTAAGGTTTTGCTATGAATGTAAGGATTTCCCCTGCAAGAGGATTAAAAATCTTGATAGAAGGTACAGTACAAAATACCATGAAAGCAACATAGAAAATTTGCAATTTATAAAACAGCACGGTATGTACGAATTCCTTATAAAACAAGCAGATGAATGGCGATGTAAAAAATGCGGCGATGTGATTTGCTGCCATAACGGGTTATGCTTAAAATGTGATTTAGATGTACTTATTAAAAACAAAAAATACAGATGGGGCGAGGAGTAAATAAAAATGAAATCTGAGGCAAGATTATGCTTGTAAAATAATTAAAATTGCAGATATTTGAAAGTTAAATAACATTTATTAGAAATGAATCAGTGAACCGCAAAACAGCGGTTTTTTTATGTGCGCAATTGCTATGAATATATGTTTTCAAAGAGGAGAATATAAATATGTTTAAAAAAATTTTATAAAAGGAGCAGATAAGTGAATTACGATATTTTGTTTACGCCGTTTAAAATCGGCAAAATGAAAGTTAAAAACAGAATAGTCATGTCGCCGATGGGACTTAATGCGGCGCATCCAGACGGAAGGATTGATGATGATGAAATTCATTACTTTGAAGAACGCGCCCGCGGCGGCGCAGGACTTATAATAGTCGGTTGTCAATTTCTTACTGAAAAGCTTGCTCAGGGTTCGCTTGAAGGATATCTCGACAGAACTTACGTAATACCGCAACTTACAAATCTCTGCGAAGCGGTTCAAAAATATGGAGCTAAGATTGTCGCACAGGTCAGCTGCGGAACCGGAAAAAATGCTTTTACAAACATGCTTGAGGACAGACCTGTTTCGGCATCTGAAATACCCTCGATGTTTAATCCTAATTTAATTTGCCGTGCGCTCAGCGTTGAGGAAATTAAAGAGATTATGGAACAATTCGCATTTTCCGCGAAACTTGTAAAGGATGCCGGTTTTGATGCGATTGAGGTACATGCTCACGCGGGATATCTGGTGGATCAGTTTATGAGCGAAGTATGGAATAAAAGAACCGATGAGTACGGCGGCACGTCCGAAAAACGCATGAGGTTTGCGGTGGAAATCGTTCAATCAATAAGAAAAGCTGTAGGTCCCGATATGCCGATACTTTTCAGAATAGCATGCTATCACCATTTTAAAGGAGGGCGAACGATAGAGGAAACAATGCCGTTGCTTGAGATGCTCGCTGACGCAGGCGTTGACGCTTTGGATATAGACAGCGGAAGCTATGAAAATATTGAATATATTTTCCCGCCCGCATATTTAGGCGATGCCTGCATGCAGGACGTCTGCGCTCCCGCTAGAAAAGCCGTAAAAATTCCTTTGTTAAACTCAGGCAATCATACGCCTGAAACGGCTGTAAAGCTCATTGAATCTAAAAACGCTGATTTTGTAATGATGGGACGTCCTCTTATTGCAGAGCCGTATTTGCCTAACAAGATTTTGAATAATAAGCGTGATGAGGTGCGTCCGTGCATCAGATGCAACGAAGACTGCATAGGAAGAATAATAACGCGGCTTACTAAAATAAGTTGTTCTGTTAATCCGATAGCGGGGTTTGAAAAGAGAATAGAAATAGAGAAAACAAGCATGCCGAAAAATGTTGTCATAGTTGGAGGCGGACCGGGAGGAATGGAAGCCGCGAGAACTGTTGCAACGAGAGGGCATAAAGTAAGTCTTTATGAAAGAGCAGGCGAACTTGGAGGACAACTCAGAGCCGCGGCGACGCCTGACTTTAAATACCAGCTTCAAAAGCTTATTGATTGGTATAAGAGGCAGATGGAGCTTTTGAATATTGAAATTCATTTAAACAATGTAATAGATGCAGATTCATCTGAACTTAAAAATGCAGATGCGATAATAGTCGCTTCCGGAGCGAAAGTTTTTATGCCGAATATTAAAGGAATAGAAAATTCCGTTGATGTAATTACAGCACATTTAGAGCCAGAAAAAATTAAAGGCAAAAAAGTTGTTTATTGCGGAGGCGGATTGTCAGCAAGTGACAGCGCACTTGAGACAGCCATGGATGGCAAAAAAGTCGCAATTATCGAAATGCTTGATGAGATAGCGTTTAATGACCATTTTATAAACAAAGCAGCGCTTATACCCATGCTTTTGGAAAACGGCGTTGAAATTTATACAGGGCATAAAGTAAAAGAAATTAAGGCTAATGGCGTCGTCGCTGAAAAACAAGACGGAGAAGAGATATTTATAGAAGCCGATACTGTTGTATCAGCGTTTGGATTGAGACCTGACAGCGCTATAGCTGACGCTATTGATGAGCGGTACCATAAGATAACACGTATTATAGGGGATTGCAGCAAAGTAGGAAAAGTCGGAAATGCCATAAGGGAAGGGTTTTACGCGGGACTTTCTGTAGAATAATAATTCTAACTTAACTGCCGGAATTGATTCGGCAGTTTTTTTATACTATAATATATGAATTATTAAAAAACGGAGAAAAGCAAATGTCAATAGAAAAAGTAAGACAATATTTTTCAAAGTACGCAATGGAAGACAAAATACTGCAGTTTGACGTATCGAGCGCAACTGTGGAACTTGCGGCAAAAGCTCTCGGATGTGAGGGATGCAGAATAGCCAAGACATTATCATTTGATATTGATAATAAGGGAGTGCTTATTGTAACGGCGGGAGACGCCAAGATTGACAACGCCAAATATAAAGCGAAGTTTCACACGAAAGCAAGAATGTTAAGTCCCGACGGGGCAGCGGAAATTATAGGACATGCCGTAGGCGGCGTGTGCCCGTTCGGGGTAAACGAAGGAGTAGCTATATATCTTGATGAGTCGCTTA
>JAAZOI010000306.1 GCA_012797825.1 Eubacteriaceae bacterium
AGCCGCTGTCTTCGCATCATCAGGTTTGGTATTTTTAACAATAATAGTCCGCCTTTTCTTATCTTCAGGCAGCTCCTCATCGCCTGTAAACAAACTTCTGCGTTTGTAAAAATATACTATATTTAAAACAGGAGCTGTAGACATAATAACAGCCATTATTATATTTACTGCATTAAACGCAGTCTCGCCGCTCTGGTTCGCATAAGTAAGCATATAAAAGAAATACCATGCTATTAACAAAGCGAAGTTTATTATAATTAATATAAACCCGATTTTTGCAAGTTTCCTTGCGTATATATAAGTAAAAACGGTAAACACACTTAATATTATGATAACTATATTTTCAATAACGCTGCCTGACCACAACAATATAATAGCTAATAAATTAACCGCGGCGCCTATAGGCAGCAGATAAAATATGAATATTTTAAACCAAAACGTCGGGCGGTAAAATGATTCCGTTTTTTGTATATAAACGTTTTTCTCAAGTTGTTTTAATGCGTCTTCAGAATATTCTATTACTGTGCCGTTTTCAGTTTCTTTAGCAATAATAAATTTATCAAAGAATATAAACCTTCTTTTATAAAAATATGCGATATTAAAGACCGACCAAGGCATAACATACATTAAAAGAATTAAAATTCCTATGCCGTCAATTGTGTCAGCTTTATAGGCAAACTTATATGAACATGCGCAGACAAATACCGGTGCGGCGAGCAGAACAAAGTTAAAATAATATCCGATTTTTTTGGTTTTTATTAAAAAAACCATTGTAAGAGCTGTAAAAACTATAGCTGTTAATCCTGCCGATATAGCTAAATAGTTATTAAATTCCACGAGCTGATTAGCCGTTAATATACATTCGGCAATTATTAGCGCGGGTAAAATAATAAAGATATACAGTTTGACCCAGTTTGTTTTTACCGGCAGCGCGTCAATTCGCTCTTTTAATCCTATTTTATTGTTTCCCTCATTAATCATAGAAGCCATCAAGTCCCCCTATATCATTATGTTATAATTCTATTATATTTTATTGTATATTTCAAGTAAAAATACTAAACATTACCTAATATATAAAATAAAACGCCGCTTTAGCGACGCAATATTTACTCAACCCTGATTATTTTATTGTAAAGACACATATGTCTTTAATCAACTCGATATTTTAATGAGACATCTCCGTCTTCATAATATATTGCGGGAACCCATATTTTCTCAAGGCTTTTTTCAGTTTTAATAAACCAATTATGTTCATTTAGCAGTTCCTTGTCAAATTCATTTTCATTAAATCCGCTTTCACAAACTACTGCATCCAAAAATTGTTTGTATTTATAATATCCTTCATACGCAGTAAACGTTCCGTGAATCCATTTGTCTTCTTTATATATGTTATCAATCCTGACTATAACTTCATCTTTAAATAAAATTTCCATTATTCCCACTCAATAATTTTAAGATTATCAATAATCATTTTATCTGCATTGTTTTCAGTTAAGAAAAAGTAAATTAAATCCGTAAAAAATATAAATCGTCTTTATAATTAACAAATCTTATTAGCGGCAAGCTCCATGCCATATTCCGTTATTGTCCAGCTTATATATTCTGCCGAAAGCAGGAAAATCAGGATATTCAAATGCCCATAATTGTCCGCAAACGCTGCATTTATACCATTTATCAGGGTACCATTGAGTAACAACATTTTTAAAATCATCAAATAATAGTATTGGCTTTAATACGGGAATATCTTCATATATTCCTTTTAATATCTCAGTCTCAAAAAATTTCTTCAGCTCTTCATACAAAGAATAAGAGTCAATATCTATTTCATAGCGATCCGAGCATTTACAACTAATTTTTTCAACCATGATAATTCACTTTGTTTATATCGGTATTTTTAACCATCAGCTAAATATCTCCTTTATTTACTCAACCCTTAATATTTTATTGTAAAGACACATATGCCTTTCGTCAAATTCCATATCTGTATGATAATGTCCGAAAAACCATTTCTTATATAAAAGCTCGTTATGAATCTTCTCTAAAAAGTCCGTAAGCTCGTTTTCTTTATAGATATCCGAAATTGTTCGTTGAATGGTGTTAAATATGCAGTGAGTAATAACATAATCAACGCTGTATCCGCATCGGGTAAGATTATCAACAGCTTGCTCATATTCCTCTGCGGAAGGCAGCTCTTCTTCCCACCAACTTAAGCCCTTAACTCTGTATGCCCTGTCGGTAGAGGCCGCGCCGCCCATGGTAAATATTTTTTTGCCGCAAAGCTCAAATATCTGACCGCGCATAAGATGGTATATCTTTTGCCTTATTCGGTGCGTCTTTCCGCCGTTGAAATTTTCAACGGGATACTCGTAAAGCATATGAAAATTTTCGTGGTTTCCGTCAACAAAAAGTGTCGTGAAGTTTTTATCGTTAAGCCACTCGAGCCAATATTTTTCCTCATTACTCCCTCTCCACACTCCGCCGAAATCGCCGCAGATAATAACATAATCATCTTTCGTCATATCTTTTTGTTCTGCAAACATTTTACAATTCAGTTTTTGTATATCAATGGGAATATGCACATCCCCAGTAACGTACAGCATAATACTCGCCCCTATTTTAATTTTACACCAACCGTTATACATCATCCGCAGGTTAAATGCAATAACATCATGTTATTTTTTATAATTATGAAGCATATTTAAATTATTATTTGTAAAAATTTGTCGAATAATTTTTTGGTTATTTTTGAATTAATAATAAAATTTTGCAGATATTATATCTAGCGGCGTTAAGACAAATTTTATACCTGCCGCTAAAAGTTCCGCTGTCCTTTAGATAAGAAAGGGGCGGAACTTTTTTTGCTGATATTGATGTTATATAGGGTATATGCTTAATACGCTAAAACATCAACTTACATTCATTTTAAATTTATGAACATATGCTAATATTATACGGTCATATGTGCGATTATTGAGAAAGAGAAATATAACTGAATCTTTAAATATTATTTATAACAGACCAATTAAACAAATCTTTAAAATCATTAAAACATACTTCGCAAATCCAATGATAATTATCAAGTGTGCAATAACCTTCATGCAAATCGCCTTCGTATTCACTGAACTTATCAAAGCAAAATTCGCAGTGGTCGTGATCCCAGCTTTCGCTTGGGCGTTTATATTGAGCATGTTTTAATTGAAGATTATTATAAAATTCATCGTGATCGGATAGTCTCCAGTCATTTTTATCAGACATCTTTAAATTTCTCTTTAAAATAATATTAATTAAATTTCTCATATCACTTTTAAATTTGTACCCCCGTAGCTGTATCCACAAAAAACTTTCTTCCGCCTTCGCACATCAAAGCAATGTCTGTACCTATCGGCATATCGTATATTATCAAAACCGCGGGCTCTATCTCAATAACCGCCTCATACGGAAGTATGCACCAGTTTTTCACTTCATTTAAATATTCTTCCGTATCAATGTCGGATAAAAACCGCCACCCGTTGTCAATCTCTCTTTGGCTTTCTTCTCGTACGCACCAATAAAGCCTGCCTTTTTTCTCATAAATGTTTCTGGACACAAGGCACGCGCCGTATGAGGAAATGTAAGTTTTATCCAAGCATCTCACCCTCTTTGTTTATACTCCATACTATTACCAAATGCAATTTATTTTAATTATTTCATGCTGTTTATTAAATTTGTTGTATTTTGAAGCTCTTCCATTTATATTTATTATATGAAATATTATGCGTATAAATCAATGTATAAAGGAGGAAAAAATGAAATATCCGAAACTTTTCGAAAACTCAAAAATCGGATCTATTGAAATAAAAAACAGAATAGTAATGGCACCCATGGGCACGGGTTTCGCAAATGATGACGGCACGGTAAACGAGCGCGTGATAAATTATTACGAGCAAAGAGCCAAAGGCGGTGCAGGGCTTATAATAGTTGAAGCGGCATGCGTAGACGATGTATACAGCGTGCCGTTTAAAGGTCAGATAAGAGTATCTCAGGATTATCACATAGAAGCACTTAAAAAACTAACTCAGGCAATACATAAACACGGCTCAAA
>JAAZOI010000307.1 GCA_012797825.1 Eubacteriaceae bacterium
AACCGCCGCTTAATCCAGTGCAATATGCTCACGGGGTTAAACGTCAGTATAATTTGCGAATAATCGCTCGGCTTTTCCCTGCATCTTATGTCAAGCTGGTTAAAATCAGCCTCAGATAGCTCCGTGGCCTCCTCAATCCAAATATCGGTTATGCCGTAAATGCTTTTCAGTTTCTCAACGTCGTCAAGCCCCGAAAACACAATGCTGTTGCCGTTTTTATGTCTTATGGTCATATCCGTTTTATTTATCTCAAAATCATTCGCATCAAAGTGTGAGCCTATCTGCGAGCGCATCTGGGCAAAGCAGCTTTCCCGTATAGTGCGAGCCACTTTTCTCACCACGAGAAACTTATGCGCCCTGCCTTCCGCGCACCGCTCAAGTATTTGCCGTCCCGCGAATATGCTTTTTCCGCTGCCGCCGCCGCCTTTTAACACCAAGTATCTGCTCTTATCCATATACAGCGGAATGAAAGCGAAATTACTGCTTTCAAGCAGCGCCATTTCCCTACTCGATAGCTCTATACTCATTCAGCACAGCCGTTATTCTTTGGGCCTGTTCGGAAAGGTCAGGTGTAACCGTCATATCAATTTTAACAGCTTCCGCCTCTCCGGCAAGGCTTCTTATTTCCCTAAAGGCGGCGACGGAGTCATGCGCGTTACCGAGCGCTTTCATAAACAGGCGGTAGATAAGCAAATCCTGGTATGTGAGCTGTCCTTTAAAGCCGGCGGCGTGCAGTTCCTTTTCAAGAGCCTCGTTTTTTATTCTGGTGGCAAGCACGTTTATGGTAACATCGCGCATTTTTTTATTGCGCTTTCTTGTTTTAGCTCCCTCGATTTGACCTTTTTCAGCCATTGCCATATATTTTTCTTTTGGCATATTATTAAATGTGTTCGGGTTTTGTGAATTCGTATTTTCCATATCAGCCTACCATTTTATCCTTTTTCTTATTTTCATTCTTTTAGCATCTGACTCTCCTGCAAGAAAGCGTACTACCCTGAAAGAGTCAATCCACTTGGGATGATTCGACAGCGCTCGTTGAAAGAGTTTAAGTACAAGTATTTCTTCATAGGAAAACTCCCCTTCATAACCCGCATCTTTTATTTGCTCAAGTATATTTCTTTGGCTTATATTTTCGTTAAACAGCGTATGCGCAATTTCTCTTATTGCTTTTTTATGTTTTCTCACGATAACGGATGCCTCCGCTCCTTTTTTTACTATTTCAGCCAATTTTTCTTTCGGCATCATATCAAATGTAATTCTCATATTCATCCTCCTTATTTTTTTATGAAAAACCTATCCGAACACCCTAACCCCTTTTTTCAGCAAGACCTCCGCAAGTTTCCCTCCGCTTGCGCGCAATAAAACGCAGGGGCGTAACTGTGTTCGCCCGTCTAATATCAGACCCATCCAAACCGCTGATTCGTAATCAGCAGTACAACGCTATCCCCTGTGTTCGCCCGTTCTTGCATCAGACCAACGCCGACCTCCGCCTCGTTTCTCCTTGTGCCCACCAAAAAAACGTAGGGGCGTAACTGTGTTCGCCCGTTTAATATCAGACACATCCAAACCCCCGCCTCGTTCCGTTTTGCGCCAATAAAAAAACAGCCGCTAAGCTGTCTTTTTTGTATTTATTTTTTCACGGTACCAATTTAACACATAACAACGTCCCCCGCGTGCCCTAGTTGAAAATGTTATATTATAATAATAACTCGCATATTTAATTATATATTTGATAACTTGATTTTGAAACATTTTTATTGTATAAATAAACTATGAATGATAAATTTATGAACCCAATAATTAAATGGCCTGGTGGCAAATCAAATGAAATTAGTAAAATAGAATATATTATTCCTTCATATAAAAGATACATTGAGCCTTTTTTTGGAGGGGGAGCTTTATTTTTCTATCTGCATCCACAAAAGGCGGAAATAAACGATATCTCTAGTTTGTTAATAGAATATTATAAATTAATAAAAGACCAGGATAAAAATCTATATGACCTATTACTATGTTACAATAATAGCTTCATTAATGTTCTAAATGTTTGCAACAATAATTATGATGAAATTTTAAATGTATATCAGAAATTTGCTAAAAAACAAATAGACAAAAATGCACTATCATATGAATTAAATAATTTGATAACAAGTTTAGCGGATAAATTAAACTATGGTTTTTCGGAAAAACTATTACTTGACGAAGAAGATTTTATTAATCATATAAATAAAATGCTTATAGATAAAATGGATAGAACAGTAATTAATAATATAAAAAAGCCTTTTTCTGATGAAGATTTAAAAAATAACCTGTTAACTGGATTTACCAGTGGATATTACATGTACTTTAGAAAAGTTTATAATGATATAAACCTAGGGAAAATAAAAACACCATCTATACAATATAAAGCGGCAAATTTTTACTTTATAAGAGAATACTGTTATGGGTCAATGTTTAGATATAATAGTAAAGGCGAGTTTAACATACCTTATGGCGGTATGACATATAACACCAAGAATTTTAAAAATAAAATTAATAATATGTTTAATAAAGATGTAGAAAGTATTTTTAAAAACACTGAAATATATTGTTCGGATTTCGAAGAATTTTTTAAAAAATGTAACTTATCCGATAATGATTTTATGTTTTTGGACCCGCCGTATGATACGGATTTTTCTGATTATGAAGGAAAAGATTTTTCTAAATATGATCAAGAACGTCTTGCGTATGCACTCAGAAAAACATTATCAAAGTTTATTTTAGTAATAAAGAATACTGAGTTTATAAGTAAACTATACAAAGATAATTCTAATATTCTTTCTTTTGATAACCAATATACATATAACGTACGTAGCAGGAATGAAAGAAATGTTGAGCATTTAATAATAACAAACATCCCTGTTTAAAATAGGGATGTTTGCCTATTTTATAATTTTTTTTAATTCACTAAT
>JAAZOI010000308.1 GCA_012797825.1 Eubacteriaceae bacterium
AATAATTTTACAGGTTATTCCTTCATTGAGATTGAAGTAGTTTAACATTTAAAAACTGCAGAGCTAACGTAATTCATACATATAATTATTGATTTATAAATTTTTCTTATTAACTACCGCAGGCTTTGCCTGCTTTTTTGTTTTAAATATGAGTGATTATAAAAAGGGCAGAGGTTAATCTGACACATATTGAATGAACAGATGATTTAAGAGGGTGCTTGAATATGCGATCAATGATCGCCGCTACAATTTTTTGCGTAAATTAACAAGAATAAATTAAAAAACGTTTGCATTATTACAAAGATAAATGTATATTAGAATAGGAATTTTACAAATTATGACATATTTCGAGGATATTATATGAAGAAAAAATTATTTGCCATTATACTTTGCATAATGCTTGTGATTACTTTCATACCGACAACGACACTTGCTTACGATTCCGGACTTTACAACGACAATGATTTTTATAAAATGCAGGCGTTTTTAAACCAGATGTCTGACGACGGAGTGAATACGAACGGACAGTTACTCAGCCCGAGCTATAACCCGGACGACCCTTCAATGTCCTCGTGGGGCGCCGGCATAACATGGACGGACGATGCATCAAATAAACGCATCAGCGCTATTTCCTGGAGTTATACAGGCATAAAAGGGAACCTCGATTTAAGCGGTTTTACAAGCCTTACCAGCGTGGTTATAGTAGTTACTTCGCTAAACACAATAGACGTAAGCGGCGATAGTGCGCTTAGTTACTTAAATATAAAATACAATGATCATCTTTCTGCCGCAACAGGCACGGCAGGACTTGCAAGCTTAGATACTGTTATGTGCAGTAACTGCCCTAATCTTACCAGCCTGAATGTATCGGGATGCACATCACTTAAATTGCTTGACGCGCGGGAATGCAGTATTGATACGCTGGACATTACGGGATGCACACTGCTTGAAACTTTGTTTGTTTACAGCAATAAGCTCACACAACTTGACGTAAGCTCTTTTGGAGCGCTTACAGAACTTTATTGTGAAGACAACCCGGAAATGGCATCACTTACGATACAGGGCGCTTCGAACCTTGAAGATGTGCGTTGTTCGGGGGGCAAGATCGGCACACTCAATGCAAGCGGGCTTACAAAACTTGTTAAACTTGACTGCAGCGACAATGAGATTGAAACGCTTGATTTAACAGGGGATACGGCTCTTGAGGAGCTGCGCTGCAATAATAATAAAATCGGCAGCCTTAGTGTTGCAGGTTTTTCGAACCTGACTATTTTAGATTGCAGTTACAACAACTTAACGGCAATTGACGGCATCAGCGATACTGCTATATCAGAATTATCGTGCAGCAGTAATGAGATAGAAGAACTGGACTTAAGCAGTATGAGCGATTTATATGTACTGTTATGTGATAATAATAAGATTCAATCTCTGGACTTATCAGATAAAACAGCTTTGGCTGTTGTTGCTTGCAATAATAATAAGCTTACATCTCTTAACACTGCGGGTGATACCGCACTGTTGATGTTTGTGTGCAGTGACAATCTTTTAACAACTCTGGACTTAAGCGATAGTACCGATATTTTGTATATAGTTGCGACGGCCAACAAGTTTACATCAATAAAGGCTATGTTTTCAGATAAATCCGTTACACTAAATGTAAAGGGTGACGGGTATGCGGAACTTTATAGGGTTGATGAAGAATTTTATGCAAACGCAATACCGAATAGCGGTCTGAACTTTATTGACTGGACGCAGTCGGGTACGGAAGTATCAACTTCACAGAAATATGACCTTACTGAGGATATGGAATACAATCTTACAGCGAATTTCGGATACACTTTAACTTTTGATAAAAATGGTGGAGATACGGATGCCAGCCCGTTAACGGAGACTGTGGTTTCCGGCGAAAAAGCAACAGAGCCTGCTACAGAACCCACGAAAGCAGGGCTTGTGTTTGACGGATGGTATAAGGAAGCGGGATGCATAAACGAATGGAATTTTGATACAGACACGGTAGACGCGAACACAACTCTATTTGCCAAATGGTCAGAGCTTGCGCTTACTATGTCGGCCGCGGACGGCAAGATGTTTACCGGCGGCAGAATTACGATAACTCCGAACGGAGCAGGCGGAACATGGGATTTTGATACCAGTTTCCTATCGCGCAACGGAAATGTGTTTACGGCATTAAAAGCGGGCACCGTAACCGTGAGATATACTTTAGGGAATGTAACAAAGTCTGTTGATATTATTATTTCACAGGCGGCGATGCCGCAGACGGGACAGAATTTCACTGTTGTGTACCTGCTGCTTACAGCAGCGGCTGCCGCAGGAGTGACTTTAATTATTGTCGCAAAGCGAAGAAAGGTTTAAGGCAGTAAAAATAACGTTTATAGGTCTGATAATATTTGAATATATAAATTTATAAAGATAAAGCGATGGTAACATCGCTTTTTTTATTAAGCCACCCCAATTTTTCTTATAAGGTTTTCGTATATATTTAAATATAGCTAATATATATAAAATTACTTTGTGGAACTACCTCTTATTAACATCCTCGAAATTTGTAAATAAGGTAGTTATAAGCAGACTTTTCGCAAGAAAAGTCTGCTTAAATGATAGTTAACATTATTGATTTAATGTAAATATATAATAAAAGATAAGGCGATGATATAATCGCTTTTTTTGTTGAATGAAATTAAATAGTAGAATATAATTATTACATAGAGATATTTGAATTATTAGTATTTATAAAATGCTTAAAATAGTATAGGTGATATATGAGAAAATTAAAAAAACTAATAAAAAATAA
>JAAZOI010000309.1 GCA_012797825.1 Eubacteriaceae bacterium
AATGTACATTGTATGGAAAACAGCTTCAGCTTACGCCTATTGAGTTTTCCATACTATGGTATTTGTGCGACAATAAAGGCAGGGTAATTTCCTCTGAGGAATTATTTGAAAAAGTATGGGGAGAAAAATATATTGACAGCAACAATACGGTAATGGCACATGTAGCAAGACTGAGAGAAAAAATGTGCGAGCCTTCAAGAAAGCCAAAGTTTATAAAAACCATATGGGGGGTTGGCTATACTATTGAATAATGAGAAGAAAAACTTTTTAGGAATAGAACTTACTAAATCTATATTGATTAGCTTCTTAACAACAATGGTCATTTATACAGTTGTTATGATTATAATATTTTTTGCCTTTTATTATTTTTTTACCAGATTCACATGGTATAAAGGGCAGTTATTATATGAACTTTTAAGCCCGATAAACGACCATAAAATAGGCTTTATTATTTTCTTATGGATTATAGGGTTTGTATGGATTTTTTTTCATTACTGGAAAAAAACTCTCAATTATATAGACGTTATTGTTCAGGCTAGCGATAAACTTGTCGATTCAAGCGGCGAGCTTATACGTCTTCCTGTAGAGCTAAAGAATGTTGAAGACAGATTAAACCATATTAAACAAGACGCCGCTCGCAATCTGCAAATTGCCAAAGAAGCTGAGCAGCGCAAAAATGATTTGGTTGTATATCTTGCGCACGACTTAAAAACGCCGCTTACCTCGGTAATAGGATACCTTACTTTATTAAGAGATGAATTGCAGATATCTGATGAACTGAAAGAAAGATATCTGTCAATCTCACTTGACAGAGCAGAAAGGCTTGAAGATTTAATTAATGAATTTTTTGAGATAACGCGTTTTAATTTAAGCCATATGAGTCTAAGTTTGAGCAGGGTAAACTTAACCAGAATGCTTGAGCAGATTTTATTTGAATTCAAACCGCTTTTTGAAGATAAAAAGTTGGAATATGTTTTAAATATTGAGCCTAATATTGAAATAAAATGCGATGTTGATAAAATGGAACGCGTTTTTGACAATATGATTAAAAATGCGATATCTTACAGCTTTGAGGCAAGCAGAATAATAATTGATGTCGAGCAGTACAGCGAAGGAACGACAATAAAATTTATAAACAAAGGAAATACAATACCTAAAGAAAAACTGGATATAATTTTTGAGCAGTTTTACAGGCTGGATACATCAAGAGCAACGAAAACCGGAGGGGCGGGGCTCGGACTTGCAATAGCAAAACAAATCATTACTCTGCACAACGGAACAATATCTGCGGACAGTAAAGATGAGAAAGTTGAGTTTACGATTTTTATTCCTGCGCTGGCGTAAGTAAATCGTAAGAATTCCGTAAAAAAAATTTATATAAATCCACCATAAAAACGAAAGATAAAAACTCTTTGGAATAGTACCATAAAAGTACTTTCTAAAGAGTTTTTTTATGAGGGAATAAGATGCAGAAGAAAAAAGTCGCTATAATTTTCGGAGGATGCTCATCCGAATACGAAGTCTCATTACAGTCTGCGCACGCTGTTATAAGCAATATAGATAATAAAAAATATGAGCCTTTACTAATAGGTATTACGAAAGAGGGCAGATGGTATCGCTATTATGGCAAAATAACAAAAATTTCAGATAACACTTGGCATAAAGACAGTGTTAATTGCGTTGAAGTTGTTTTATCGCCCAACAGAGGGGCAAATGAATTAATTGAATTTAAAAGAAATGAAATTGTAAGAACAGTCATTGACTGCGCTTTTCCTATTCTTCACGGTAAATTCGGAGAAGACGGTACAGTTCAGGGGCTGATAGAACTTGCGGGTATCGCGCTTGTAGGGTGCAATACATTATCATCCGCTTTATGTATGGATAAAGACAGAGCGCACAAAATCGCCGCATATGCAGGAATAAAAATACCCAAGTCAATTGTTATTAATAAATCTGATACAAAAGATGAAATTGTTATTAAAGCGCAAAAGCTTAAATTTCCTCTGTTTATAAAACCTGTCAAAGCCGGTTCTTCATTCGGAATTTCAAAAATTACAAATATTAAGCATTTAGAGCAAGCTGTGATAAACGCTTTTTTATATGATGATGAAGTTATAATAGAAGAAAATATAGACGGAACAGAAGTAGGCTGCGCGGTGCTGGGAAATGATGAGCTTATTGTCGGCAAAGTAGACGAGATTGAACTTGCAGGAGGATTTTTTGATTATGACGAAAAATATACTTTAAAAACTTCTAAAATTCATATGCCGGCAAGGGTTGATGAAAAAACAGAGGAAAGAA
>JAAZOI010000026.1 GCA_012797825.1 Eubacteriaceae bacterium
CAGACAAAAGAGGCCTAATTACTGGGGTACTGTTAGCGATAATGGGAATCAGCGGAACTCTGCTCTCTCCAATTATAAATTCATTAGTAATAAAATATGGATTTACAGTAGCGTTATTAGTGTGCGCAGGTATGTTTGCGGTTACGGCAATTATTGCTATCTCGGCACTTAAAGCTCCGCCTGAAGGATATATGGCTGATTATGCTGCATCGAAGAAAATAGGAGGTGCAACTATTTCAGCGAAACAATATACAACGGGTGAAATGGTAAAAACAAAAGCATATTATTTAATTACTGCTGCTTTTATGTTCGCAATGCCTGCATATGTATTAATAAGCGCTATATTTGTAGCAGTTGGAAAAGAGAGAGGAATTGATGCTTCTCTTCTTGTAACAGGTGTTATGATTGCTTCGTTAGGTCAAGTAGCGGGCAGATTTTTAATATCAACAATTAGCGACAAAATAGGTAGAAAACCAGCTTTAATATTTAGCTTTGCAATAACTGCTGCCATGATAATATTGCTTGTCAGCGCACAATCTACATTATATATTATCGGCTTTACTTTTCTCGCTTTTGCATATGGCGGAACGGTGGCAACATTCCCTTCACTCGTATCAGATTATTTTGGTGTTAAACATATAGGCATAAATTATGCGGTTATAATGATAGGGTTCGGACTTGCCACAATATTTACTCCTATAATGTCGAAAGCAGTATTGGCAACAGAAAGAGGGATTACGCTATCATTTATAATAGCAGGATGTGCGGCAGTTTTTGCTATATTATTAATTTTAGTACTAAGAAAACCAAAAGAAGAAGTTAAAAAAGTTGAAATTTCTTAATTGCTAAAGTAATAAAAGCAGAAGTTTAAACGTATATTTGACATATAAAAAAACAGAGAGATAAAATATCTCTGCTTTTTTATAAAAAATTATAAAAGTCTATTGCTTTTTTTAATATAATCATTATAATAGTTAAGTACTTAACTATTTAGCTAATTATATATTAAGGAGATAAACAAAAATGGACGCTGAGTTAAAAGAGCAGCTCATACGCACAATGATGAGGTTTCGTAAAATAGGAATGGCATTTCCTGCTGACCTCGACATTCGTATGGGCGAGATTATGATAATGAACGGAATAGCGGGGCATTTTCCTCCGGGGATGCGCTTTGGCGATGAAAAGTGCCAGTTTGATGAACACAAAAAAACTTTTGTATCTGAGTTGCAGAAAATGCATCATATCACAAAGCCTGCAATTTCGCAAATGCTTAACGGACTCGAAAATAAAGGGTATATCAGCCGCGAAATGGATAGGCAAGACCGCAGAAAAGTATCCGTTACTCTTACACAAAAAGGGGAAGATATTTTAAAACGCTCAAAAGAATACGCGGATAATATGCTTGATAAAACAATATCCAGATTCGGCGAAGACAACACCCGAAAACTTATCGAATTATTTTCTCAGCTTGTAGATATTTCAGAACAAATAAGGAATGAAACGGAAAGGG
>JAAZOI010000310.1 GCA_012797825.1 Eubacteriaceae bacterium
CATATCATATGCTTCTTCTTCGTTTTCAGCTGTATAAATAGTTTCTTCAATGCCTCTTTCATCAGTTTCATAAATATGCCATATTTTTTCCTGCTCATTATAATAACAACCTAATATAAATCCTGCTTTAGTTAAGTAGTTAATTTCAATATCATAATCTCCAATATTCGGAGTTTCTTGTTCTATTTTTTTTAAAAATTCGTCTTTAGTCATAGTCTCCTCCCAGTGCATATATTATTTATACTATTTATTATTACTTAATGCAATACAATAATATTTCCCCCAACAAAAAAACCACCACCCCAAGTAATTATAGAGTGGTGTATTAAATAAATATTTAATTAAATTTGTATATTTTCTTTTAACAAATCATCTCCTTTTTCAAAATTAGGACAAACTGCGTAATTAAAATATACTTCATCGGGTTTGCCATCGGGATACGCAATGCATCGGCTATTTAATATCCTATCATTAATAGTGTTTTTACAATGTCTGCATTTTAACTTTTCGGCGTAAGGCATTCTAAGCCCATTCATATTGCTCAAACTCATATCTTATTTCCTCATATTATTCTTTTGATAAAATATGCTCTTCAAATTCTCTATGCATTCTCAAACTTCTAAGTGCTTTTACCCTAATATTGTAGGGAACGACCCCTGTGTCGTTCCGCCTTAATTTACTGCATAAATATGGCACGAAAGGATTCATTTTTTATTTGATATTATCCGTTCGACTGATAAGAACTGCTTAATCCGATATATTAACATACTCTTTTTATACTCCAAATAATTACTTAATGCAATACAATATTATTTCCGCAAATTATCTTTTTTTATAAAATTAAAGGCATTTTCGTCATTAATTAAAATATTCCCTTGTTTTTTGTCGGGCGTATTAAATTGACAACAAACATAAAATACATTTAATATGAGCATAAAGTCATAAATACGTGTAATTTTTATAAGGTGGTTTTATAATGAAGAAAAAAATAATTGTTTTTCTTATTTCGCTTTTAATGATGCTTGTATTATTTCCCATATCAACTCTTGCCGAAGACGTAAACTCCGACGGCTATAACGACAACGACTTTAACAAAATTCAGATGTTCTTAAACCAGCCCTCAGCCATTAGCGGCAAAACAAACGGTGATTGCATAAATCCTGCATCATACAATGCTGCTGATCCGACAACATGGCTCGGCGTTACATGGTCATCTGATACTGAGAAACGTGTAACAGCTATCAATTGGATGGATATAGGGCTTGCAGGCAATATGGATATAAGTAATCTTACTTCTCTTACAAATTTACAATGTTACTATAACGAAATTTCATCAATAAATTTAAGCGGCGATACTGCGCTTAATGTTATTGACGTATGTAATAATAATCTTTCATCGCTTAGCATTCCATCAAATCCCCAATATCTGTGCTGCGGATATAACAACATCACATCTCTTAATCTAAGCGGAAAAAACAATTTGACATATCTGTATTGCACCGATAATCAGCTGACTTCATTAAATATAAGCGGATGCAGTTCGCTTTACCAGTTATATTGCGATTACAACAAGCTTTCAGGCACCCTTGATGTCAGCGAGCTTAACGGTCTATATTATTTGTTCTGCAACGATAACTCACTGTCCTCGCTTGTATTATCAGATGATAATTGGTACAGCTATCTTTATACGCAAAACAACAAAATCAAAAGCATAACAACAAGCATGTTCGCATCAGGTCAGATATTTACAGCAAGCGGTAACGGTTATATTAATTTGAATATGGATATTTCCGATTATGAAATTTATTTACTCGGCGACTCATATTCAAACAGCCTTTTCTACAACTGGACAGCAGGTGACAACGAAATATCCGATAGCCCAATACACTATTTAAACCCTCAGCAGCCGGCGACGTTCAGCTTAACGGCCAATTTTAAACCGGGTTTAACCGCTTCTCCTTCAGACGGTGTAATATATGAAGGCGGCCGCATAACAATTTCACCGCTTTTTGAAGGCGGAACTTGGAAATATGATGATAAATATTTAAGCGGCAATTTCTCAAATGCCGAAAATCCTGAATTCAAAGGCCTTAAATCAGGCAAAACAACAGTTGAGTACACTTCTCCCGATTATGACTATGAAGAAGCTCCTTATAGCGAAGGCGAAGGCGATCGCATAAGCGCAAACTCAGCCGGCAGCAATAGCTGGGCAGCGCATCAGAATCTGCCTGATATAAAATCTTATAACCAGCATCAAAAAGATACTGTTGCAATTCAACAGGAAGAAACAGAAGGGCCTGACCTTACGACAGAAATGGAAATTACTATAAAAGACACGCTGCTTCCGCAAACAGGCCAGAATTTTATTCCCGCGATAATGCTAGGCTCTATAGGCTTAATAACAGCATCGGCAATATTGTTAATCAAAAGAAAAAATAAAAAAGCATAGTAAATAGGATTATTCAAATAAAAAAATGATTCTATTCAGGATCACTTTTTTAATGTGTTTATTGTGAAATTATAAAACACTAATTCTTATAAATATATATATGTTAATTACCTATTATTATAAGCATACAATAATATTTCCCCAACAAAAAACCACCACCCATGTAATTAAGGGTGGTGTTTAAGTTAAGTATTATATCTTACGCAAAACTCGCTATATATTCAGAGTATTGCAATATTTTATCTTTAGGAATCACTTGCTTAGTAACCTTTTTTGTGTCTTTAAATTTAAATATAGGTTCTCTTATTTCAACAAGCTCCTCGATGTCTTTTTCTTCTATGAATTTGTAATACCAGTACATATCCATTCTTTCAAAATCGTATTTTTCCGCTATATCATCATTTTCTGTCCAGATTTGCATCTTTCCTTTGTTAAACAAATCTTCAACTTGAAAAGCCTCAAACCTTACCCCTTTATATACAGCTTCGTATTTTAATGCGTAGGCGTCCTCAAGGTCATTTTCAGTAATTTCTTTTTGATAAAGATTAGTAATTAATTCATCTTTATAATTATAATAATCGGGTACGTGTTCAAATCCGTTTTCCATGTCTCTATGCATTAAGAACAATTTTTTTTCTTTTGTAATTGCAAGTCTATATGATTTATTATTATAAATACCTATTTTCATATACTATTCTCCTTTCTTTACCCAACCTTTACTATCGCTGTATTCATAAGTAATTAATATATTCCCATTCTTCGAGTCGATAATATGAAACTTATCGCCGTCATTATAACCTCTTTTTATTAATGTATATTCGGCAATAATAGCTTTAATTGTGCTTATAAAGCAAAGCCTTGTAAACGGATACCCCTTTTTAAAAGACATGTTTTTAGATGTTTTGTAATACGGAAACTCAAACTTGTCCGTATCAGTGGAGTTCATTTTTCTTTAATCTTTTTATACTCCATATAATTACTTAATGCAATACAATATTAAATTACGCAATAAAAAACACCACCCCAGTAATTATGGAGTGGTGTATTGCATTGTGTTATTTTATATTGCGCTTATTAAAATATGGTTCAAGTATCTTGATAACAATATCATTAACTGGTTCTGCTTCATTTTCATCATCTTCAAGTAAAAATTGATTTATCCATGTTTTATCGCCTTGTAATATATTTTTCCAATGATTAAATAATACTCTTGCCGTAATCTCCAATTCAAATATTATTTTTTCATATATGTTTTGTGGCTTTTGTAACCCAATATAGTCATTGTCATCATTTACTTGAGCGATAAAAGTATCAAACCAATATTCTTCAAATTCGTTAAGTTTATTTTTACAAATATAAGAAATATCAGCGCCGTCAATACTTATACCGATAGTTATTGCAAAGCCATTACCAACTAATGCGGCTCTTGCATCATTGATAACAACAAAATCAAAACCATATGTATCAATAATGTTTTGATAATATTTTTTTATATCGTCCATATATCCTGTCATAAATTCAACCTCTTATAATGGTATCTTTTATTACTATCTTTATACCTCATATAATTACTTAATGCAATGCAATATTAAAATACGCAATAAAAAAACACCACCCATGTAATTAAGGGTGGTGTTTTAGTTAGCATTATATCTTACGCAAAACTTTCAATATACAAAGCGTACTTTATTATTTCATCTTTCGGTATCTCTCTAGTTGTTACTGATTTAGTGTTTTTGAAATGGAACAAAGGCTTTTTTACTTCATTAAACTTATCTATTTCATAAAAACCAACTTCTTTTTCATAATAGTATTTGTCAACTCTTTCAAATCCGCCGAGCTCTTCTGATAGCGGATAATCAAGCGTTCCGATTATCAGCTTGTTAGTTTTAATCATATTAGCCATTGAAGAAGAAACATCAAATTCCCTGCCTTTATATATTACTTTGCAGTTAAGCTCATAAGCGTCTTCAAGGTCATGTATAGGAATATCTTTGATAAATTTATTTTCTACTTTAATACCTTTAGAATTTATAAAATCGATAAAACCTTCATCTTTTATTTTGCTTAACAAATGCAAACTAATATCAGTAAATTTGCCTATTCTATATCGATTTTTATTATATAACCCAATATCCATAATATAGTTTCCTCCTTATTCTTCTATACAGCCTTCATCTCTATCATATTTATATTTTTTTATTATATTCCCTGTTTTCGAGTCCACAATATAAAACATATCGCCGTTATTATACATTCTGTCTCCTCTTGTTGTATATTCCGGGAATATCCCGTATTGTCCTGCCGTCACACCCAACCCGTTGCAAGGCGGCGCTAATTTGCCAGAGCCTTCATCGATATGAATATTAAATACATCATCTTTTGTAACAATGCTGTCATACATTAAATATGTATCGTCATAAATGTTAAAATTTCTATTTCCGTCTAATCTTAATGCATAATACATTATATCAAATATATTAAAACACGCGTTAACTATAAAATAATTTCACCCAACAAAAAAACACCACCCCATGTAATTATGGAGTGGTGCAGTAATATGTTTGATGTAACTATTCTACAATTTCCGATTGAGGATATTTTTTTAACTCTTGTTTTATTAACTCAACTATTTCTTTTTTCGTTTTTTCATCTATTTCTGTATGCTCTAATCCATCCCAATTTTTGATTGTACTTGCATATAATGCTACTCCTCCAATTAAATGGTCTGCATCCATAGTAACACTTTTGCCTTTATATTTTCCTTCTTCAAATGTGACAGTAATTCTGTCAGGTCCGGGATTGCCTTTTATTTTCATTATTACCTCCTAAAAATAGTTGTTTTCTCAAGAGTTTCAGGATCAATTAGAATAATTTCTGTAACATCACTAG
>JAAZOI010000311.1 GCA_012797825.1 Eubacteriaceae bacterium
AGGCGCAGAAATAGTATTTTTAGACGAGCCTGCGGCAGGAATGAACCCGTCAGAGACCGAAGAGCTCGCGGATTTGATACAGATTTTAAAAAGTGAATATAATCTTACAATTGTGCTTATAGAACATGACATGAAATTTGTTATGAAGATTTGTGAACGCATTTACGTTTTGGACTTCGGTATATTAATTGCGGAAGGCACGCCAAAAGAAATTAAGTCTAATCCGAACGTAATAAAAGCATACTTGGGAGAGGAGATAGAATAATGTTTTTTGCCATAAAAAATCTAAATGTATTTTACGGAGTCATTCATGCGCTGAAAGACATAAGTATAAATGTCGATGAAGGTGAAGTAGTAACTTTAATAGGAAGCAACGGAGCAGGCAAAACATCGACTCTTCGTGCGATATCTTCTCTTGTTAAAATAAAAAGCGGGGAAATTATATTCAAAGACAAAAACATTACAGGAGGCAGGGCGGCTGATATTGTCAAAATGGGAATATCGCATGTGCCTGAAGGAAGAAGAATTTTTCCTGATATGACTGTTGCAGAAAATTTATCAATGGGAGCTTATCTGAGAAAGGATAAAGCGGGCATAAAACAGGACTTGGAAATGGTGTTTGACAGGTTTCCTATACTGAAACAAAGGGAAAAACAGTTGGGAGGCACGCTTTCCGGAGGAGAACAGCAAATGCTCACAATGGGACGGGCGCTTATGTCTAAGCCTAAATTAATGCTTTTGGACGAGCCTTCAATGGGACTGTCGCCTATATATGTGCAGCAGATATTCTCGATAATAAAAGACATAAATAAAACCGGAACAACAATACTGCTTGTTGAGCAAAACGCGAACATGGCGCTTCATTTAGCGCAAAGAGCGTATATACTTGAAACGGGCAATATTGTAAAATCCGGCAAAGCGGAAGAACTGCTTAACAGCGATGATGTTAGAAACGCTTATCTGGGCGGAAAATAAAATAAAAATAAGACGGATGACCGTCTTTTTTTTATTCCAAGAATTTTATATATTCGCCATAACCTTCATCTTTCATTTTTTCAAGGGGAATAAACTTAAGGCTTGCGCTGTTTATGCAGTAACGCATGCCGCCTCTGTCTTTGGGACCGTCGGGAAAAACGTGTCCTAAATGAATGTCTCCGTTTCTGCTTCTTACTTCGGTGCGGCGCATTCCGTATGAATTGTCCGTTTTGTAATTTACCGCTTTCGGATCGGCCGGAGAAGAAAATGAGGGCCATCCGCAGTGCGAGTCGAATTTATCTTTTGAGAAAAATAGAGGCTCTCCCGTTGTGATATCAACATATATACCTTTTTTGATATTATCATAGTATTCATTTTCAAACGGCGGTTCCGTGCCGTTATTGTACGCAATATATTTCTGGTGTTCGGAAAGAGAGGAATCGTCTTTTTTACTGTATTTATAAGGGTCGACAATATAATCTTTTAATTTTTCCATTTTGGAAGGACTGATATGGCAGTATCCGCCGGGGTTTTTATCAAGGTAATTTTGGTGATAATCTTCGGCGGGGTAGAAGTTTTTAAGCGGAAGGATTTCTATTACTACGTCAGAGGAATGTTTTTTCTGCAGACGCGCAATAGATTTATTAATAATATCTTCATCAGACTTATCTGTGTAATAAATCCCGCTTCTGTACTGAATTCCCACATCAAAACCCTGCCTGTTTAAAGCGGTGGGGTCTATCGCTTCATAAAAAAGGTCAAGCAAAAATTCAAGGCTTACAATTTCGCTGTCGTATTTTACAAAAACAGTTTCCGCGAACCCCGTATTTTTTCTGCACACATCTTCGTATGTGGGGTTTTGTCCTTCACCATTGG
>JAAZOI010000312.1 GCA_012797825.1 Eubacteriaceae bacterium
TGCTTGAATTTTCATTGCACGATAAAAAAGTCCGCTTTATTACGTTTGACAACCACAATTTTTATAATAAAGTATATACAAGGATAAGATAGGGGTAAATATGAAAGTTAAAAGGCAAAATAAAATTCTTGAAATTATCGAAAACAATCCCATAGAGACTCAGGAAGAGCTTGCGGAAAGACTTAAAGCCGAAGGGTATGACATAACGCAGGCAACAATAAGCCGCGATATTAAAGAGATAAAGCTTATTAAGATGATGGATTCTAACGGGAGATACCGTTATACAAAATATAAGGACGATTCCATACCTGTAAACGAACGTATGATGAATGTTTTTAAAGAAGCTGTCATATCGCTTGATTATTCAGGAAACATAGTGGTTGTAAAAACTTTAAACGGAATGGCGCATGCCGCGGCTGTTACTATAGACCTTACAGAGTGGAGCGAAATAGTAGGATGCCTTGCGGGTGACGACACAATTTTCATACTGCTTAAAAATGAAAAAGCGTCGATTGATTTATTGAATCATTTAAAAAAATATATAAAATAGGTAGTAAAATATGCTTTCCGGACTTAGTATTAATGATTTCGCAATTATTAAAAACGCGGTTATAGAATTTTCCGATAAATTAAACGTAATAACGGGTGAGACAGGAGCCGGTAAATCAATTATTGTCGACGCTCTCTCACTCGCTTTAGGATACCGCGCAAAAAAAGAAAGCATACGTCAAGACGCTGAAAAAACAACAGTTCAGGCAGTTTTTGATATTGACCGGACAAGCGCGGCTTGCAGCATTGCAAGAGATATGGGAATTGAAGCGGAGAACCAGCTTATTTTGTCCCGCCAGGTTTTCGCAAACGGAAAAAACATATGCAGGGTAAATTCAACAATAGTTACAATACAGGACTTAAAAACACTGGGCAGCGTGCTTGTAGACATTCACGGGCAGCACGAACACCAGTGTTTGTTTGACGTTTCGACACATATTAAATTTTTGGACAAATATGACGATAAAATAGGCGATATTCTAAAAGAAGTACAGGCTGCATATACAGAATATATAAAAACAAAAAAAGAGCTTGACGAGCTTATATCATACTCCAAAGATATAGAAGCGCAAAAAGAAAAGCTTGCGTATGATATATCTCAAATCCAATCCGCCAATTTAATAAAAGACGAAGATACGGAAATAGAAAAAAAGATAATAAAACTTAAAAATCATGCGCTTATATATGACAATGTAGAAAAAGCGTATGATTTAATATATAAAAATGAAAAGAGCGTATTTCAAAATCTTCAAAACTCTGTTCTGTACTTAAGTAAAGCTCAGATTGCTGACGCTTCGCTGGCTGCATATAATGAAAAGCTTGAGGGCTTAATTGCGGGAGTGGAAGATGTTTATATATCTTTAAGGGATTATATAGAAGAAAGCGACTTCGAAAACGCAAGCATTGACGACCTTGAACAAAGAGCTTACGACATAACCCAGTTAAAAAGGCGCTACGGCGAGAGTATTGAGCAAATACTTGCACTTAAAGATGAGATGTGCGAAAAATTATCAAAGCTGTCAAATCTTGATGTTGAAATAGAAAACAAGTCTAAAGAAGAAAAGCGAAAAAAAGAAGAGTATTTTATAAAAGCGGATATATTATCAGAATTGCGATACAAAGCTAAAGAAGAACTCGAAAAGGGCGTAATAAGTCAGTTAAATGAACTTTCAATGCATGACGCGGCATTTGTGGTTGATTTAAAAAAAGCGCAGGGCGCAAGGCAGGTACGCAAAGACGGCTATGATGAAGCTGAGTTTTTATTTACCGCAAATAAAGGCTATGAGCCAAGACCTATAAATAAAATAGCGTCAGGCGGCGAAATGAGCAGGCTTATGCTGGCTATTAAAATCCTTGTTGCTGACAATGAGATTAAAACGCTGATATTTGACGAAATTGATACCGGTATAAGCGGAAGAACAGCGCAGATTACCGCAAATAAACTTAAAAAACTGAGCAAAAATTATCAGGTGCTATTAATCACGCATCTTGTACAAATAGCGTCCGCCGCTGATGTTCATTTTTCTGCAAGAAAAAGAAATAATGAGGAAATTACTCAAACCGAGCTGGTTATGCTTTCCGATGAAGAAAGAGTTGCGGAAATAGCGAGAATGGTCGGGGGAGTAAATATAACGCAAAACGCAATTGATCACGCAAGACAGATGCTTGAGATGGCCAAAGATATTAGTTGATAATTTTACAAAATATGTTAAAATATTTTACTGCGGTTTAACATTGACTTGATTTTGGCCGTACTTTTCATATGGAGATAAAATATGAAAGCAAAGACAATAAAGTTATCGTATCATGTTTTAATAGGATTTATATTATATAAACTTTTCAGCCTTGCATCAAATATAGTTTTGTCTTATAAATACGGAGCAAGCCAATACAGCGACGCTTATATAGTCTCTATAGCTGTTCCGGTTTTTATTGCCTCTTTAGCTATAGCGCTGACAGCAGGACTTTTTTATAGGCAGGCAAAAAAAGAAAAAAAATTAAACACTTTCTTTATATCATCCGTAATGATGGTTATAGCTTTAATTTTAAGCGCAGCGGTTTTTTTATACCCTGACATTTTTACTAAAATATTCGCATACGGCTTTAATGACAAAACTTTATCATCCGCCGGCGGCATTTTAAAAATGACAGTATTAGCATCAATACCTATATTGGTCATATGCTCTATTAAAAGCTACGCGAGAGGCGTAAATTCAACGCTTTCAATTTTAATTGAATCTATGCCCGTTTACTTATCTATAATTATAGGCATAATACTTAGCAGAGCTGACAATCTTAATATTATAGGAACTTCTTATCTTTCGGGGTATGCGGTTTCCGCTGTACTGATAATTCTATTACTTTTATTAAATAAAAATAAATCTGACAATAACGATAAACAAAAAGAAGATATAAAATATTTTATTTTATATCTTGCGCCTGTTTGTTTGAATCTTTTTGTTTATCAAATAGGTTATTTTTTTGACAGAAATATTGCTTCGACTTTAAATTCCGGAAGCATTTCGGCCTTGTTTTATTCACAGAGTATAATACAGGTCATAACAGGTATATTATTTTTCATAATTACGGTAAATTTGTTTTCTTTAAAGAAAAGTGTTGCGAAAAACGACATAAAATCAGCTCAGGAATCTATAATAAAAAATACTGATAATATAATGCTTGTTTTTGTGCCTGTAAGTTTATTTGTAATTTGTTTTGCAAGCCCGATAGTAATGGGGCTATTTGAAAGAGGCGCATTTAGCGGAAACAACAGATTATTAACATCTCAAATATTAATAGCGTACGCGCTTGGAATACTTCCCATGGGACTTAAATTTATACTTGATAATGTATATTTTGCTTATAACGACAGAAAAACGCCGATAATAACTTCTGTAATTGCTGTCTTATTAAACATAGGCCTTGACTTTTTGCTGGTAGTACCGCTTAAACTTTTCGGCATAGCGCTTGCGTCTTCAATCTCTTATGTCGTTGCGGCAATGTTAATGACATTTAAACTTAAAAACAGAATAGACTCAGAGAAAATAGTTTCGGATGTTAAAAATATGCTTAAAGTTTTGCTGTCCGGAATTCCGATAAGCATTATTACTTTAATAGTTTTTTCTGCGATATTTTATTCAATGACAAGTACGCTATGGCATATTATCTTATGTATGGCATCGGCGGCAATTGTCTTTGTAATAGGATATAGGTTTGCATTAAAGCGTTTGTGTGATGATGTGGATTTGCATGTTAATATAAAAGGGCTTAGGGAA
>JAAZOI010000313.1 GCA_012797825.1 Eubacteriaceae bacterium
AGGGTTTTTATGGAACAGACTTCAGATGGCGCTTGGAAGGGAAGCTACATACCTTGTCGATCAGGGACTTGCGACTGTTGAAGATATAGACATTGCTATGAAAAAAGGACTTGCGCCAAGATATCTTTTAAGAGGGATATTCGCGATGTACGATTTTAACGGAATAGATGTGCTGAACACTGTGTTTAATACAACATTTCCTACTCTCTGCAACGCAGACAGCGCACCTGCGTGTATAACAGATAAAGTATCAAAAGGAGAATTTGGCATAAAAACGAAAAAAGGATTTGTTGATTATACCGATAAAGATATATCAAAAGTTATAAGCGACGGAGAAGAAAAACTTATAAGTATTGTTAAGTACGCTAAAGACAATATTTGGTAAACTATATAGCGTTAAAAACAGCGAACAGATACATAATATTTTTATATACATTAACAAAGGCAAGTAAAGAAAAAGAATAAGGTGAATATATGCTCACTCTGGATAGAATTTATAACGCGTCGCTTTTATTAAAAGATATAGCGAGAAAAACGGATTTGCTTTCATCTGCCGGTCTTGCAGCTGATTTTGATTTATATTTGAAAGCTGAAAATCTTCAGATAACAGGATCATTTAAAATAAGAGGCGCTTATTATAAAATAGCACAATTATCAAAAGAAGATAAAGCAAAAGGAGTAATAGCCTGTTCTGCGGGAAATCACGCTCAGGGCGTTGCTCTTGCAGCACATAAAAACAATATAAAATCAACAATTTTTCTTCCGGGCAACGCGCCAATTTCAAAAGTGGAAGCGACAAGAAGATACGGCGCGCAGATAAAGCTCGTAGACGGAGTGTTTGACGACGCGTACGACGCGGCAGTAAAATACCAGAAAGAAACCGGCGCTATATTTATCCATCCTTTTGACGATGAAAATATAATTGCCGGGCAGGGAACAGTAGGACTTGAAATACTTGATCAGCTGCCTGATGTTGATGCTATTATAGTTCCTATAGGCGGGGGAGGGCTTATTTCGGGTATTGCTTATGCAGTGAAGAATTTAAAGCCGAATTGTAAAATTTACGGGGTACAGGCAACGGGGGCTGCAAGCATGCTTAAGTCTATAGATTATCACAAACGCAGCCCGCTTCAAAGCGTATCCACAATAGCTGACGGGATTGCAATAAAATATCCGGGCGAGATGACTTATGAGCTTTGCACAAAATATGTGGACCAATTCGCTTCTGTAAGCGAGGATGAGATTGCAATGGCAATACTGTCTTTAATGGAAAAGCAGAAAATTGTAGCGGAAGGTGCAGGAGCGGTATCAGTAGCAGCGGCTATGTTTAATAAATTTCCTTTAAAGGGTAAAAAAGTTTGCGCCGTAATATCCGGCGGCAATATTGACGTAAATATCTTATCGCGTGTATTAAACAGAGCTTTAACGGCATACGGAAGGCTTACAAATATAACAGTAGAACTTTTAGATAAACCAGGAAGACTTAAAGACGTGCTTGCAATAATAGCGAAAAAGGGAGCGAACGTTATGGAAGTTGAGCATAACC
>JAAZOI010000314.1 GCA_012797825.1 Eubacteriaceae bacterium
ACATTTTATCGGCTTGGATTTTTTGCCCCGGCTCTGCTGATGTTATAGCTACATTGCTCAGCAGCGGTATAGTCGCATTATCGTTAGCGGACTGCTCGTTTATGACAGTCATCTCATCGTCAATGTATATGTAATTGCCGCCCTCGTTTACTATTAACAGCGGCTGCTTTTCAACAATTTCTATGACAATGCTACTAGGCAGTTTCCTTTTTATTTCCGCTTTTTTCACAAAATATAAATTTTGTACATATTTTTCATTTTTGGAAGCGTTTATTTTAAAAATATTTTCGCCTATGACAATGTTTGAAACGCTTATTACGCTTTGCTCGTTTGTATATGTGTTGCCTGTTACCGATATATTATCAATATTGAAAACAGGGCTTGAAAGAGCAAAATACACAACAAAACAAGAGGCGAGTAAAAACAGAATTAAATAAATGCGCATTTTTATTCTGGCTCTTCTTTTTCTCTTTCTTATTTCTCTGCTTGTCCTTATTTCTTCCATATAAATAACGCGCCGCCAAAACTAAGCTATCCGTCAGTCGGATAATGTAATATCCGCTCCTACCTGCGCAAGCACTCCTTCTATATTGTCATATCCTCTTTTTACAAAGTTTATTCCGTATACTTCGCTTCTTTCATTTGCTTTAAGCGCAGCCATTATCAAAGCCGCTCCCGCGCGCAAATCTTCCGCGTAAACTTTAGCTCCGTGAAGGCGTTTTACGCCTTTTATTAAAACGCTGTTGCCTTCCGTTATAATGTCAGTGCCCATTTTCTGCAGCTGGGCAATATAGCGGAATCTGTTTTCAAATATTGTCTCTTTTACAACGCTTACTCCGTCAGCTATTGAAAGCATTGTAGTTATCTGCGGCTGCATATCCGTGGGAAAACCGGGATACGGCATTGTAGTTATTCGGCCTATTGGCAAAACTTTTGCGTTTGATTTTACTCTTACGCCGCTATCGTCGCTTTTAAGAATTGCTCCCGCTGATGCCATTACAGGGTAGATAGCGCCGAGCATTTCTTTGTTAATCCCTTTAAGCAAAACATCCCCGCCGGTCATATTGCACGCCGCGATATACGTGCCTGCCACTATTCTGTCTTTCATAATATGGTACTGCGTATCATGCAGCGCAGACACGCCTTCGATATAAATCGTATCTGTACCAGCGCCTGATACAACTGCGCCTATAGAATTCAAATAGCCTTGCAAATCCACTATTTCAGGCTCTTTCGCCGCGTTTCTTATAACAGTCTGCCCCTGCGCCTTAACAGCGGCAAGTATTATATTCTCGGTAGCCCCTACCGACGGAAAATCAAGAGAAATATCCGCGCCTTTTAATTTGGACGCTTTACATATTATGTAGCCGCATAGTTCGCTTATTTCAGCGCCCATTTCTCTAAGCGCTTTTAAGTGGATGTCTATGGGTCTTCTGCCTATGGTGCATCCGCCCGGATATGAAAATATTACTTCTTCATTTTTGCTCAGCAGCGCCCCGAGCAAAATAAACGACGAACGCATAAGCGATACAAGTTCATCGCTTACATGAGTGTTGTTTATTGTTGATGAATCTATACTAACAGTTTTGCCTTCTGTGACTACATTACAGCCCAAACCCTTTAAAATATCGAGCATAATAGCTACGTCGGCGATACTTGGTATATCATGTATTATATTTATTCCGCCGTTTAAAATGCTTGCGGCTAAAATAGGAAGCGAAGCATTTTTTGAGCCCTGAACATCTATAATACCCTCTAATTTGCGGCCGCCGTTTATTACATATTTTTGCATACACACATCCTCCGAGTTAACAGGTCATTACTATATTATTCATGTGTATAAAAAAATGTGCATGCAGACAATTAATGCACTATTTATAAATTATTTACTCTTTGTAAGCAATAAAATCTCGTTGTATATTTTATCAAGCGCATCTTCTGCGCCCGCCGCTTTCGCGCTTTTTGACATCGCTTTTCTTTTCTCGTCGTTTAATATAATTTCCGCCGCAGCGCAATAAAGCGTCTCTTCATTTAAGTCTTTATCCGCAATCATTACCCCGCCGCCGCTTGATACGATGTACTCTATATTCTTTGTCTGATGGTCGTTAGACGCGTACGGGTAAGGTATGTATATTCCAGGTGTCGCGGTAGTCATATTCTCAAAAAGCGTTGTCGCCCCGCCTCTGCATACTACAAGGTCGCACGCGTTTAAAAGCACGGGCATATCATCCGAATAAGGAAGTATCTCAATATTTTTATACAGATTTAAATCGATGCTTTCGCAGACTTCTGCGTACTGCTTTCGGCCTGTGATTAATATTATTTTTATATCTTTATTGCCCGCAAACTTTTTCGCCATTCCCAAAGCGGCAGAATTGATATTTTTAGCTCCGAGGCTTCCGCCCAGGCAAAGAATCACTTTTTCGTTATCTTTTATTTTCAATGTTTTTCTGGCTATTTCTTTTGTGTACGCCTCAAACTCTTTTCTTACCGGGTTGCCTGTTGTTACTATTTTTTTACGGGTTTTTTCATCAAAGTATTTTTTTGTATCGTCAAAACTTACGGCTATTACGTCCGTAAACTTGGCGACAGCTTTAATAGCGCGTCCCGGGTATTCGTTCTGCTCATGCACGATACTTGGTATATGCTTAAGCCGGCTTGCCCATATTACGCTGGCTGTAATGAAGCTGCCCATGCCTACTACTATGTCGGGACTAAACTGCTTTATTATTTTAAGCGCGTCGGATACGCCTGAGAATATTTCAAAAAACGCCTTGGCTTTTAGCCTTAACGAGTATTTTTCAAATCCTGAAGCTTTAATATGGTTAACTTTATAGCCTTCCATGGGCACAATTCTGTCTTCAAGGCAGCCTTTAACGCCCACGAATTCTATAACCGCGTTTTTATCTCTTTTTTTAATTTCATTGGCAACGGCAATTCCGGGATAAATATGCCCCCCGGTAACACCAGCTACAATAAGTACTCTCATCATTCTACCTCATATCAGGTTGTATCCGTATATTTCGAAATATTTAAAAGTATGCCCATCGCTATAAGATTGGCAAGCAGCGACGTGCCTCCGTAGCTTAAAAACGGAAGCGGAATACCTGTTGAAGGTATACTGTTTGTAACAACCGCGATATTAATCATTACCTGAATGCCTATCATTATCATAAAACCGCTCGCCATTAACGAGCCGAATCTGTCTTTTACGTTTATGGCAACGCGTGTTCCGCGAAGCAGAAGATACATGAAGGCAAACAATACAAGCAGTGTGCCGATAAGCCCGAGCTCTTCTCCTATATGCGCGAATATATAGTCGTTTTCCGCTTCAGGCATAAACAGCAGTTTCTGCTTGCCGTTGCCCAGCCCCTGACCGAATACGCCTCCCGAACCCAGCGCCATTAATGACTGGATTATCTGCCAGCCTTCATTTAATTTATACGCCCAAGGGTCAAACATAGCGCTTATTCTGCCCATACGCCAGCCTACCTGCGTCATCAGCACTATTACTCCCGCAACGCCTATTACGCCGATTATCACAATATATTTTAAATTAACGCCCGCTATGAACATCATTCCGAATATTATGCAGACAATAACTATTGCCGTACTTAAGTTAGGCTCAAGGTATATAAGGCCGCAGATTACGCCCGCTAAAATAAAATAAGGCAATATGCCGTAACGGAACGTTCTTACTTTTTCCCTGCTTTTCTCGAGCGCGTCCGCCATATATAAAATTACTGCGAGTTTTACAAATTCAGACGGCTGAAACAGTGTAAAACCCAGATTAATCCATCGTTTCGCGTCATTAAGTTCTTTGCCTATGCCCGGCACAAAAACGGCAATAAG
>JAAZOI010000315.1 GCA_012797825.1 Eubacteriaceae bacterium
ATACAACTCTTCTTTAATTTCGTCAAGACCGGCTATATTGTCAAAAGTCACAGACGGAATCTGACTGGCATCTGTTTTTTCATTGCTGTAATAAATGTCCACTTTATGCGTGTTGTACTGAAAAAATGTTGTTTTTCTTTTTTTTGCTATAAAATATATTGTAATTGCCGCTGGAATGCATGAAAATATCAAAACCTGCGACAGATTTATATAACTGTATGCTGATATTGCTATTAGTGACGCAATAAAAATGCCTGTTGGCACTATATATCTTAAATATTTCTTCATAATTTTCCGCCTTTATATTTAACAGTAATTTATTTTAATATTATTTGCCAAAATATAAAATTAATAAAACAAATACTTGTAAATATTTAACTTTTATTTTCAAAATTAATGGCAAATATATTTATGCTATAATATATTGATATATAGTTTAATTTAACGGGTGAACAAAATGAGCAGAATAGACGATCTTAGCAGAAAAATAGAATTGTTCGCAGAAAAAGCCCAAGCTGAGGTAAAAGTTTTTACAAAAGAAGCAAAAAAAACATTTCTTGAAGAAAAATATGAACTCGAAAAAAATAAGGTTTTTAAAGAATACGCGAAAAAAATTTATGAATATAAAAAACAAAGAAAAAATAACGTAGATTTACTAATAACAAATATGATATACGAAATTGATGATATTAACAGAAAAATAGATGATGTAAAAAAGGAGAATTGATTTGGAACAAAAAAGACTGGGTAAAACCAACTTAAAAGTAAGCGTTATAGGTTTCGGAGGCATACCCATACAAAGATATGACAGCAAAACAGCGCTTGAAACGCTGGCGGCATGCAAAGACATGGGAATAAATTTTATAGATTCCGCGCGCGCGTACTCTGTAAGCGAGGAATATATTGGTACAAGCCTATCTGAAATAGGCAGGGATAATTTTTACCTTGCCACAAAAGCGATGAGCAGAACGAAAGAGGGCTTTTATAACGACATCATAACAAGCCTTAAAAATTTTAAAACCGATGTAATTGACTTATATCAAATTCATAATGTCGGAAAACAAGAAGACTTTGATAAGATATTTTCAGAAGACGGGGCGTACCAGGCTGCTCTGCAGGCTCAAAAAGAAGGAAAGATAAAGCATATAGGCATAACGTCACATATTAAAGAAATGGCGGAAAAGCTTATTGAGACTAAAAAATTCGCGACGGTTCAATTTCCGTTTAACGCTATAGAAAACCAAGGCCTTACTTTGTTTAAGCGAGCTAAAGAATTGGACATGGGCGTAATAGCAATGAAGCCGCTTGGCGGCGGAATACTTGCCGACGCTGCCGACGCTGCGATAAAGTACATTGTTCAAAGCGGTATGGTTAGCGTTGCGATACCCGGAATGAACACGCCGCAGCAAGTGGAGCAGAACGTGCGTGCGGCAAAAAGCGGAGCTCTTACACAAAATGAAAAGCTTGAACTTGACAAGCTGGCGGCCGAGATAGGCAAAGATTTTTGCAGACGATGCGGCTATTGCCTTCCGTGCAGCCAAGGAATAGACATACCGGGCATTATGGTATTTGAAGGATATATTAAAAGATACGGTCTTGCCTCGTGGGCTAAAGGCAGGTATGAAACAAGCGCCGTTAAGGCAAGCGCGTGCATAGAATGCGGACAATGTACAAGCAGGTGCCCTTACAGTCTTGATATACCTCAAAGAATAAAATGGGTGGACAAATATTTTGCCGATATGTAATAAGTAAAACATGTTGACAATATAATATATAAATGATAATATAATCAGGCAAACAAAGAAGAAGATGCTGCTTCTCACCTCGTATGCGAAATGCGTGCAGGTTAATAAAAAGATATTTTTTCCGGACGGCAGCTCTTATTGCTGTCCGTTTTTTTTATTTTGGAGGTGTATGATAATTAAAGAATTTCAAATCAATGAGGAAATCAAAGACGCCGAGGTAAGACTTATCGACGAAAAGGGAACCGCTTTAGGCGTTGTGCCTACAGCAAAAGCTCTTGAAATCGCCGAGAGCAGAAATTTGGATCTGATAAACATTTCTCCGACAGCCACTCCGCCCGTATGCAAAATTTTAGACTACGGCAAATTTAAATATGAGCTGTTAAAAAAAGAAAAAGAATCCAAAAAAAATCAGCAGGTTGTAAACTTAAAGGAAATAAGAATGTCAATGCGCGTGGAAGAACACGACCTGAACATTAAAGCGAAAAGCTGCAGAAAATTTTTGGAAGACGGAGACAAAGTCAAAGTATCCGTAAGGTTTAAAGGACGTGAAATAGCTTATTCCAACAAAGGAATAGAACTGCTTGAACGTTTTGCGCAGAAACTTGAGGATGTGGGACAGATCGAAAAAGAGGCGAAACTTGAAGGCAGAAGCGCAGTAATGTTTTTAAAACCATATGCCGAAAAAGATAAAAAACAACATGTTAAACAAGTAAGCAATGAGCAGAAGGCTTAAGCAGCATATAATCAAGGGGAGGGTAAATCATGCCTAAAATGAAAACGCACAGCGGAGCTAAAAAAAGGTTCACGCTAACAAAATCGGGTAAAATAAAAAGAGGCCAAGCATTTAAAAGTCATATCTTGACAAAAAAATCTCCGAAACGCAAGGGCAACCTTAGAGGATCGACATATGTAAATGTAGCGGACGCAAAGAATGTAAAGGAAATGCTTCAGAGCTAGTAGGAGGTAAGAGTTATGGCAAGAGTAAAAAAAGGATTACATGCTAAGAAAAATCACAGAAAAGTGTTAAAATTAGCAAGAGGCTATTACGGCGGAAGAAGCAAAATCTTCAGAATGGCGAACGAAGCCGTTATAAGAGCGCTTAGAGACAGTTTCAGAGGAAGAAGAGAAAAGAAAAGAAATTATCGCAAACTC
>JAAZOI010000316.1 GCA_012797825.1 Eubacteriaceae bacterium
CGCAAGTCGGAGGACATTTTGTACAGGGCGAAAGCGAAGTATCGTCTATTAACATGCTGTACGGCGCGTCTTCCGTAGGAACGCGCTGCATGACAAGTTCCTCAGGACCGGGGCTGTCATTAAAGGCTGAAGGTCTTTCGTGCGCAATCGGCGCGAAGCTGCCGTTAGTTATTGCGATAATGAGCAGAGGAGGCCCGGGACAAGGTGAGATTTTCCCGGCGCAGCAGGACTATCTGTTTGCCGTAAAAGCTCCCGGTCACGGCGGGTTCAAATGCTTTGTACTTGCTCCATCAACAGGGCAGGAAGCGGTAGACCTTACATATAAAGCGTTTGATTATGCAGACAAATACAGAACAGCGGTAATTGTATTGGGAGACGGAGTTATTGCCAATACTATGGAAAACATTACAATGCCTCCCATGAGAGATCTATCATCTTTGCCTGCGCATAATGACTGGAAAGCCACGACAAAAGGTCCTAACGGCGAGCGAAGATGGATAACGTCATACGTTCCCGGTCCGGAAAGACTTGAAGCGGAAAACTTAAAAATGGCGGCTATGTATGAATTATGGAAAGAAACAGAATCTTTGCACGAGGAATTTATGCTTGATGACGCAGAAATAGTTATCTGCTCGTACGGCTCAAGCGCAAGAATCGCAAAAGAAACCATAATGAATTTAAGAGCGGAAGGCATAAAAATAGGAATGATAAGACCAATTACTCTGCATCCGTTCCCCGAAGCGCCTTTTGAAAAGCTTGACTATAATAAAGTTAAAAAAATTATATGCATTGAAATGTCAAACCCGGGACAGTTAATAGAAGACGTAAAATTATGCGTCGCAAGAAGATGTGAAGTTTCTCATTACGGAAGAAGCGGCGGAGTTATTATAAGCCCTGAAGATATTTACAAAGCCGTAAAAGAAAGAATAGGAAGGTGATAGCAATGGATGCAGTATATAAAAGAAGTCAATTGTTTGAAGATTACGGGCATAATTTCTGCCCCGGCTGCACGCACGGCGTTGCCCATACAGCTATTATGGATACTTTGGATGAGCTTGGCATCAAAAATGAGGATACAATAGCAATATATCCTGTAGGATGCGGGGTAATAGGTCTGTTTAATAACAAGCTGAATGTTGTGCATGCGGCGCACGGAAGAGCTCCCGCTGTTGCGACAGGCATAAAAAGATGCGCCCCCGATAAATTCGTATTCTTATATCAGGGTGACGGCGATTTAGCTTCTATAGGCATGGCGGAAACAATACACATGGCGAACAGAGGCGAAAAAGTTACTACAATATTTATAAATAACACAACATACGGCATGACGGGCGGACAAATGGCGCCGACAACCATGACAGGACAAACAGCGACAACAGCTCCTGACGGAAGAGGAGAACACGGCGAAGGACCTCCGTTAAAAATGTGCGAAATTATTTCCACTATGCCTGAACCGAAATTTGTTGCAAGATACTCTCTTCATAATGCGGCAAATGTAATTAAAGCCAGAGCAGGCATACGAAAAGCGTTTCAAATGCAGCTTGAAGGCAAAGGGTACGCGTTTATTGAGCTTTTGTCGATGTGTCCGACAAACTGGAAATTAAGCCCGAAAGATTCGGTAAAATTTATGGAAGAAAGGGTATTAAAAACATTCCCGCTGGGCGTTTTTAAAGATGAGGTGTAATTATGGAAAAATCGTTACTTGTAGCCGGATTCGGCGGACAGGGAGTTATGCTTATTGGAAAAACAATAGGTTATGCGGCAAGTAAAGCTGATAAGTTCGTAACGTTTTCTCCGGCTTACGGCTCAGAGCAGCGCGGCGGAACAGCAAACTGCACTGTTGTAATATCAGATAAAGAAATAGCTTCTCCTATTAAAGGCATGATAGATGATCTGATAATAATGAACGAGCTTTCTTATGAAAGATTTTCGTCAAAAGTCAAAAAAGGCGGAACTATGGTTATAAACAGCTCAATGGTATTATCAAAATGCGATAACAAAGAAATTAATGTATACTACGTTCCTGTCAATGATATAGCTGCAGAGCTGGGAAACCCGCTGGTTGCAAATATCGTTATGCTCGGCGCGTACATAGGAATTAGTAATATTTTAGACAAAGAAGTTGTTCTTGATATAGTAAAATACAACTTAAAAGATAAACCAAAATTAATTGATATAAATGTAAATGCATTTAATAAAGGTATAGAATCAGTAAAATAACTGAAAAATTGATAAATTTATATTCATTTTAATGGTATATCGCTAAATAATGTTGTATAATAATCCAAGTTATGTAAATTCATAAATAATTTTGGAGGATAATTATGAAAAAACAAATCTATATTTGCGACCCAAAAATTATTGGCAAAGATATAGCGGAAAGAATGTTCGATGCAGAAAAATACGAACTCCACTTTGCCCAAACTAAACTTGAAAAAGAAGATGATGTAATTGCATTTTGTAAAGATGCAGACGCTTTAATCGTTACAGACTGTGACGTAACACAAAAAGTAGTAGACTCTCTTCCGAATTTGAAGTATGTTTCCGGAGCAATTATCGGTTTTAACACAATTGACTTGGAAGCTACAAAAAAAGCCGGCATTCCGGTATCAAACAATCCGAGATATTGCACAAATGAAGTTGCAGACCATACCTGCGCTTTGATAATGACACTTAACAGACACATTCTTCAGCTTAATAAAGAAGTTCAGGAACAATTCTTGTGGACAAGAGGCCAGAGCATTCCGGCTGAAAAAGTTCGCAGATTAAATACTCAGACCCTCGGTCTGTTCGGATTCGGCGCTATTGCGAAAGCGGTTGCAAAACGTATGCAGGCATTCGGACTTACAGTTATAGCTTATGACCCGTATGTTACAAAAGAACAAGCCGCTCCTCTCAACGTTGAAATGGTTGATATACCAGAACTTTGTAAAAGAGCGAATATAATTTCAATCCATATGCCTCATATGGCTTCAACAGATAAAATGATTAACAAATCATTATTTGATATGATGGAACAAAAACCCATTATCGTAAACTGCGCAAGAGGCGGCGTTATAAATGAAGCTGACTTGGCAAAAGCTCTTGACGAAGGCAAAGTTATGGCTGCAGGTCTTGACGTTGTTGCAGATGAACGTATATCTATTAAAAAAAGCCCGTTTATCGGCAGGGATAACGTAATAATTACTCCTCATGCTGCATATTATTCACTTGATGCCAGAATTGAAATGCAGGAACTCGGATGCAAACATATTGTTTGGTTCTTCGAAGGACAAAAAGACAAATGCCCGATAGTTAATGGAGTTAAATAAAACAGCATTTTAAATTTAATTATAAAAAACGCTTATTTAATGAAAATAAGCGTTTTTTTTTGTTATAATTATAAATTGTATGAATGTCAGATTAATCCATAAAATATAAAAAACTTTAAAAATTGCGTTATCTGATGTATTATATAATAACCAGCATAATACGAGCAAAATAAAGGCAAGGTTATAACTTATGAAAAAGATAGTTACAATAATAATATTATTATCTATATTAATACTCACTTCCTGCAGCAGCATATCAAATAACAGCGGCACAGACGAAAGCAAATTGAATGTTGTATTTGTAGCATCTCTAAATACAAGTGAAAGTGATATAAACGCTCAAGTTAAGGACGAACTGAAAGTATTGCAGAAAAGCGCCGGAATTACTTATTCCGTTGTGGAAGCAGCAGATAAAGAATCGTATTCAACTTATATAAAAAATTTAGCGGGTGAAAAGAAATATGATTTGATTCTTACTTGCGGTTATTCTACAAGCAGAGCGCTTGACAGCGTTGCAAAAGATTTTCCGCAGCAGTTGTTTGCGACTATTGACTATATATCAAATTCAAGCAACGTAATGAGCATCGCTTTTAAAGAAGAAGAAAGCGCATTTTATTCCGGCGTTATGGCGGCTCTTATGACGCAGACTAATACTGTCGGAATAATAGCATCGTTTAAAAATCAAAATGAGGATTATATATACGGTTTTATGACAGGCGTTAAAGCGGTAAATGAAGGTATAAATACCGTTATTGAATACACTGACTCATACACTGATTTGGAAGCAGGCACAACCGCAGTCCAAAAAATAAAAGCTCAAGGAGCGGATATAATATATTCGGCAGCGGCCGCCCCGACTTCAAGTATTATACTTTTTGCCGAAAAAAATAATATGAAGGTAATAAATTCTGATATATATGTCTATAGCCAACAAAGCGACGCGCTTATCAGCGAGACAAGCAAAAAATATAAGTCATCCGTTGATTATATTATAAACGCTTCCATTGAAATGAAAAATAATACTAATACTAAAAGCAGCAGTGATAACATCAGCACGGAGCTGCAATATGTGGGCATTGCGCAGGAAGCTTTTGATTTTTCGATTAGCAAATCTGTACCCAATGATATAAAAGACAAGCTTAAAGCTGTTGACATTATGCTTATAGATTCGGACTTTATAGTTCCTGTTAATCAGTCTATGTACGACAATTTTGATTTCACTATTTTTGCGGGCAAAGCTTTCAAAAAATAATTGTATTTTTTATTTGAATACAAAATATAAAGAAGTATAATAATATATAGCAATAATTACCAATAAACAAATGTAGGAGGTCATTTTATGGCTATAAAAGTTGGAATAAACGGATTTGGCAGAATAGGCAGATTAGCTTTCAGACTTATGTTTGAAGACGAAAATTTTGATATTGTTGCGATTAACACAAGAACGACGAACACAATAGCTTATTTACTGAAGTACGACACAGCGCAAGGCAAATACGACAAAAATATAAGTTATGACGGACAGCATTTAACGGTTGAAGGAAAGAATATAAAAGTATTCACAGAAACCGACGCGACAAAAATCCCGTGGGGAGAAGCGGGAGTTGACGTTGTTATTGAATCAACGGGAAAATACAATACTTACGAAAAAGCGTATGAACACATTACGGCAGGCGCAAAAAAAGTTATAATTTCAGCGCCGGCAAAAGGCGATTTAAAAACTATTGTTTATAATATAAATCATGATATTTTAGACGGTACGGAGCAGGTAATAAGCGGAGCAAGCTGCACAACAAACTGCCTTGCGCCTATCGCTAAAGTACTTAACGATAACTTTGGAATAGAAAAGGGGCTTATGAGCACCGTTCATGCATATACAACCGACCAGAGACTTTTGGATAATTCTCATCCGAAAGATTTCAGAAGAGCCAGAGCCGCCGCGGCTAATATAGTGCCTACAACAACAGGCGCGGCATCAGCCGTTGGAAAAGTAATACCTCAGTTAAACGGACGTCTTGACGGCATTTCGTTAAGAGTTCCCACAATTACGGGTTCTCTTGTTGATTTGGTTGTAGAATTAAAAAAGAAAGTAACAGCTGAAGAAATAAACGCGGCTGTTAAAAAAGCGGCTAATGAAACGCTTGCGTACACGGAAGAAGAAATTGTTTCTTCGGACGTTATAGGCTGCCTTGCGGGAAGCGTTTTTGACGCCAAATCCACAAGCGTGCTTGAAGCCGACGGCAAACAGCTTGTAAAAGTGTTATGCTGGTATGATAATGAAATGGGTTACACAGCGCAGCTTGTTAGACTTACAAAATATGTCGGAGAACAATTGAAATAAATAAACGCGGAAGGGAATATTCAAATACGAATATATCCTTCCTTTTTATATTGGAGAAAATGATGAAGAAAACAGTTAAAGATGTCAGCTTTAAAAATAAAACCGCCCTTATTAGGGCAGATTTTAATGTTCCGATAAAAGACGGCGTAATTACAAGCGATAAGCGAATAAAAGAAAGCTTGCCGACAATACAATATGTTTTAAATGACGGCGGTAAAGTTATTTTATGTTCGCATTTGGGAAGACCTAAAGACGGTCCGGATAAAGAGTTTTCATTAGAACCTGTTGCAAAACGGCTTTCAGAGCTCCTTGGCATAAAAGTGCTGTTTGCCAATGACGATAAGGTTACTGGAAGCATTGCGGATGAAATGGTGAAAGAATTCAAAAATTCAGATGATAAAGTATTATTGCTGCAAAACACTCGTTTTCGCAAAGAAGAAACTAAGAACGCAGGCGATTTTGCAAAACAGCTGGCAAGCTATGCGGATATTTTTGTAAACGACGCTTTCGGAACGGCGCACAGAGCGCATTCTTCGAATGTGGGCGTCTGCGCTTATTTACCGGGCGTACTGGGGCTTTTAATGGAAAAAGAAGTTACTATGCTTTCAAAAGTAATGGACAATCCTAAAAAACCTATAGTTGCGATATTCGGCGGAGCGAAAGTAAGCGACAAAATAGGAATAATTACTAATTTTATAAATAAAGTAGATACAATATTAATAGGCGGAGCCATGATGTTTACTTTCTTAAAAGCTCAGGGCTTGCAAACAGGCAAATCTTTAACGGAAGAAGATAAAATTGACGTCGCAAAAGAAATCCTTGCTAAAGCGAAAGAAGCGGGAATAAAATTTTTGCTTCCGGTTGACGTAAAAACCGCAAAGGCGTATGAAGATACAAAAGATTTTAAAATTAAAAAAATAAATAATATTGATAGTGATGAAATGGGACTTGATATAGGTCCTGATACAATGGATTTATTTGCCGGTGAAATTAAAAAAGCGGCAACGGTAGTATGGAACGGACCGATGGGAGTTTTTGAATTCGAAAACTTTGCTCAGGGCACTCTGAAAGTGGCTCAGGCAATTGCCGATAATAAGGATTGTTTTTCGGTTGTAGGCGGAGGAGACTCGGCATCGGCTGTAAAGAAACTCGGATTTGAAAAAAATATAAGCCACATATCCACAGGCGGGGGGGCGTCGCTGGAATTTTTGGAAGGCATTACCCTTCCCGGAATTGAAGCGATGAGCGATAAATAGGCAGCGTTATGAGAAAAAAAATTATAGCGGGCAATTGGAAAATGAATATGACTCCATCCGAGGCTAAAGCTTATTTAGAAAAAGTAAAAAATAGCCTTGCAGGAGCGTCTTGCGAAGCGGTTTTCTGCGTTCCGTATGTATCTATTGCAAGCGCGGTTGACGCTGTTTGTGGCACTGATATAAAAATCGGAGCCCAAAATATGCATTTTCTGGACAGCGGCGCGTATACAGGCGAAATATCCGCAAAGATGCTGCTTGAATGCGGCGTGCAATATGTGATTATAGGGCATTCTGAAAGAAGAATGTATTATAATGAAACGGATGAATTTGTAAATAAAAAAATTCTCAAAGCTCTGAGTGTCGGCATAAGCCCTATACTATGCGTGGGCGAGACGCTAAAGCAAAGAGAGGGAAATATTGAAAAAGATATTGTATCGTCTCAAATTCAAAAAGCGTTTGAAACTATAAGCAAAGAAGACGCCGTTAAAGTAACTGTTGCGTACGAGCCTATATGGGCTATAGGCACAGGCAAAACGGCAACGGACGAGCAGGCAAACCAAATGTGCGCCTATATACGAGAAGTGCTAAACAATAAATACGGCTCAGCATCGCAGTAGATAAGCGTTTTATACGGCGGAAGCGTTAATGAGGCTAATATAGTAAGTTTAATGAAATGTTCGGATATCGACGGCGCGCTTGTAGGCGGAGCTAGTTTAAAAGAATCTTTTATAAAAATTGTAAAATATGAGAGCATGTAAATGAACAGCAAAGTATTGTTGATTATCTTAGACGGCTTTGCTCAGGCGGACAGAGTGACGGGAAACGCCGTTCTCAATGCGGACACCCCAAATTTAGATTTAATATTTTCTAAATACCCTACGGTAAAAATAGCGGCCAGCGGGCTTGATGTAGGTCTGCCCAAAGGACAGATGGGCAACAGCGAAGTAGGGCACTTAAATATGGGAGCGGGCAGAATAGTATATCAAGATTTAACCCGCATAACAAAATCAATATGCGACGGGGATTTTTTTAAAAATGAAGAATTTCTTGCCGCGTTTGATAATGTAAAAATGCATAACAGCAAGCTCCATATAATGGGGCTTTTAGGCTCGGGCGGGGTGCACAGCCATACAGACCATCTGCAAGCTTTGCTGAACGCAGCTAAAAACAATAATATAAGCGAAGTATATATACATTGTTTTACTGACGGGAGAGATACTCCGCCGAAAAGCGGGATAGTATTTTTAAGCGAACTTGAGGATTTTATAAAAAATTTAGGAATAGGCAAAATCGCGTCTGTTACGGGGCGTTTTTACGCGATGGATAGAGACAAACGCTATGACAGGCTTAAGCTTGCTTATGACGCGCTTGTTTACGGCAAAGCTGACGTTGAGGCGGACGCTCTTAAAGCGATAAGCAACTCGTACAAAGAAAATGTTACTGATGAATTTATTCTCCCTACGCTTATAGGCGACAATAATTTTCCTGCCGCTCTTATAGGCAAAAACGATTCTGTTATTTTTTATAATTTCAGACCTGACAGAGCAAGAGAGCTTACACAGGCTTTAACTCAGCTTGATTTTAACGCGTTTGATACTAAATATTTGGATCTGTGTTTTGTATGCATGACCGAATACGACAGTTCGTTTAAAGACGTTAGAGTGGCTTTCAAGTCAGAAACAATTAAAAACACGCTGGGAGAATATATAAGCAAGAATAAATTAAAACAGTTAAGAATTGCCGAGACTGAAAAATACGCCCATGTTACATATTTCTTTAACGGCGGCGTTGAGACTAAATTTGAAGGCGAAGACAGAATATTAATTCAGTCTCCGTTAGTTTCCACATATGATTTAAAACCCGAAATGAGCGCGTATGAAGTAACTGCCGCTTTAATCGAGGAATTAAAAAAAGAATATTACGATTTAATTGTCTTAAACTACGCAAACTGCGATATGGTAGGACATACCGGCATTTTTGAGGCGGCAATAAAAGCTGTGGAGACTGTAGACGACTGTGTTGGAAAAGCGGTAAGGCAGGCAAAAAAATCGGGATACAATATTTTAATAACAGCGGATCACGGAAACGCCGAGCAAATGCTTGATGAAGATAATATAACAAGTTTTACAGCGCATACTGCCAATAAAGTAAATCTTACATTAATAACAAAAGACAACAAATTACAGTTAAAACCCGGAAGGCTTGCAGATATTGCGCCTACGGTTTTAAAAATAATGAATCTCGGTCAGCCTAAAGAAATGACCGGAGAATGCCTTATAACAAATTAGGAGGGGGCCAATATGACAATAATCAAAGATATTTACGCGAGAGAGATTTTAGATTCGAGAGGGAATCCTACAATTGAAACAGAAGTTTTCTTAAACTGCGGCGTTGTCGGAAGAGCGGCTGTTCCCAGCGGCGCTTCAACGGGAGCTTTCGAAGCTGTTGAACTGCGCGACGGCGATAAAACCAGATATATGGGAAAAGGTGTAAAAACCGCTGTTGAGAATGTAAACAATATTATAGCGGACGAGCTTATCGGTTACGACGCAACGGAGCAGGTTATTATTGATAAAGTATTAATAGAACTTGACGGAAAAGAAAATAAGGATAAACTCGGAGCAAACGCGATATTATCAGTATCGCTTGCGGTTGCAAAGGCCGCCGCGCAGGCGCTTGATTTGCCTTTGTATCAGTATCTTGGAGGAGTAAATGCCAAAACGCTTCCCGTGCCCATGATGAATATTTTAAACGGAGGCAAGCATGCCGACAACAACGTTGATATTCAGGAATTTATGATAATGCCTGTCGGAGCACAAGATTTTAAAGAAGCGTTAAGAATATGCGCTGAAATATATCATAACTTAAAAAAAGTTCTTAAAAGCAAAAATCTTTCAACCTCTGTAGGTGATGAAGGAGGTTTCGCTCCTAATCTGTCGTCCAATGAAGAAGCTCTGCAAGTCATATCTTTAGCGGTAAAAGAAGCGGGATATGAGCTTTATAAGGATATTTTATTTGCGATAGACACCGCTGCTACCGAAATATATGATGCAGACAAAAAACTTTATAATCTTGCGAGTGAAAATAAGCATCTTACAAGCGCGCAGATGGTTGATTATTACGCATATTTAATAGATAAATATCCAATCATCTCAATAGAAGACGGGCTTGCCGAAGAAGATTGGGAAGGCTGGAAGTTAATGACAGAAAAACTTGGCGCCAAAATACAAATAGTAGGCGACGATTTGTTTGTCACAAATACAAAAAGACTGCAAAAGGGCATTAAAACGCAGACCGCCAATTCAATATTAATAAAACTAAATCAGATAGGCACGCTTACGGAAACGCTTGACGCAATGCAGATGGCAGCGCGGGCTGGATATACAGCGGTAGTATCGCACAGAAGCGGCGAGACAGAAGATACTACAATAGCCGACCTTGTAGTCGCCACAAATGCGGGTCAGATAAAAACAGGAGCCCCGGCAAGAACGGACAGAGTAGCTAAATATAATCAGCTTATAAGAATAGAAGATACTCTGGCGGACGCGGCGCAGTATGCCGGCAAAGATGCGTTTTATAATATTAAGGGCTAAAAAATACTTGACTCAAAGTATTTTTATCCTTTAAATTATATATATTAAAACGAAATTATGTTTGTTTTTAAGCAAACAAAACGGAGGTATCAAATGTTAAAAGTAGTTGTTACGACAGATTTTGCAGACGCAGCGTTTTTTAAAGTAGCGCATGAAGTGCTTGATGATATAGCAATCATCGAGCATAAACCAAGTCACACGGAAGAAGAAGTTATTAAAAACTGCGCGGACGCAGACGCAGC
>JAAZOI010000317.1 GCA_012797825.1 Eubacteriaceae bacterium
ATGATCTATTACTTTTTCTGTGTAGTCCATGTTATTTTTTCCTCCTGTCATTATATAGCGGCGACATCGCCCGCAGTCTTGTTACTACTTCTTTTAATTTTTCAACTGTATAATCAATATCTTCAATAGTAGTCATTCTTCCTACAGTAAATCTTGTTGTCCCGTGTATAAACTCTTCATCAATTTTCAATGCCTCTGCCACGTGCGACGGTTTTAATGAGCCGGATGAGCAGGCTGAGCCAGTTGAAACGCATATTCCTTCCATGTCAAGGCTCATAAGCAGCGCTTCCCCTTCCACAAACCCTATGCTTATATTCAAATTATTCGGAAGCCTTTTTTCGCTGTGCCCGTTTAATTTTACATAGTCAATTTCACTATTAATTCTTTTATATAAATAATCTCTTATGTTTTTGTATTGCTCCGCTTATTTTTTATCATTTTCTTTAAGCATCTTTACCGCTTCCGCAAACCCGATAATATCCGTTACGTTATGCGTTCCGGCTCTTTGCCTGAATTCCTGCGCTCCGCCGTGCATAAAAGGCTCTATCTTAACACCTTTCCTTAAATACATTACTCCTATTCCTTTTGGCCCGTATATCTTATGACCGCTTAATGAAAGCATGTCCACGTTCATTTCATTCACATTAATCGGTACGCTTCCAAGCGCCTGTACAGCGTCGCTGTGAAATAAAATGCCCTTCTTTTTGGCAATCTCGCCTATTTCTTTTATAGGCTGAATAGTGCCCATTTCATTGTTTGCAGTCATTATGCTTATAAGAATTGTATCTTCTCTTATAGCTTTTTTTAATTCCGATATTTCAACAGAACCGTACTCGTCTACCGGAAGATATGTTATTTCAAACCCGAAGTTTTCTAAGAACTCGCACGAATGAAGTATGGCATGATGTTCTATGCATGAAGTAATTATATGCCTGCCTTTATCCTTTAGTGCGAAAGCTGTGCCTTTTATCGCCCAGTTGTCCGATTCCGTGCCGCCGGATGTAAAGTATATTTCTTTAGCGTCCGCTCCTATATAATCCGCTATTATTTCTCTCGCTTCTTCAACATACCCTTTTGCCCGTCTCCCTATGGCATGAATGCTTGACGGATTTCCGTAAGATTGTGAATACGTACTATTCATTATGTCTGCCACGCGCTTCTCTGTCGGAGTAGTCGCGGCGTAATCTAAGTATACCTCTCTCATATGTCCTCCTTATTGCTATACTTATCAATAAAGTACTGAAGTGTAATATTATTAAGAACATTATCAATGCTCTGTCTGAGTTGTTGTACCACATCGTTCGCAACGCACTTATCAGACCTGCTGCAGGCTTTGCTGCCTATGCAGTGTCCAAGATCCATAGGGCCTTCTACTGCCTCAATTATTTCATTGGCATTAATCTCGCTAGCTTTTCGGGACAGTACATACCCGCCTTTAGCTCCTCTTATGCTGCGCACAAGCCCCGCTTTTTTAAGATGCACTATAAGTTGTTCAAGGTAAGCTTTAGGTATGTCCTGCAGCTGTGCAATTTCGCTTACATTAATATTAATATTTTTTTGAGTATGACGCGCTATTTCATACATAGCTTTTAAAGCATATTCCGCTTTAGCCGATATTTTCAATTGCCATCATCCTTTTTAATTCTTACTATTCTTATCAGAATACCATTAATTATTTTAGTTATGTCTTGCTATATTGTCAATACCATATTTCAAAAAAATAAGCCGTAACGGCTTATTTTTTATCAAACTTATTGTTCTTTTGTTTAGCAAACAGATTATTCCTCGAATATAAATTTATAATCAAGTTTTTTCTCATCCCTCATCTGAACCATCTGTTTTTTAAGTGCGCTGCCTACCGGCACGCCTTTGTCTTTACGGTATAAATATGTAAGATATTCCTTCTCGCCTGCCGTGTATATTCTTTCCTGCGAGGGCATTTTCTTGCTTGCGCGAAGCTCTCTTAAAATATTGCCCGCAACTGTTCTGAACACTTTCTCACCCATAAAAAATTCAGTGTTTATCGCTATGAAAAAATGCCCCAGTCTGTACGGTATTTTATTGCCTTCTTCATCATATCCGTTTAGCATTTTCATATATGGCCCGTTCTGCAAAGCTGCTGATAAAATCTCTACAAATACGGAATATCCGTATCCCTTATATCCAGCCGTATCTTCCCCTATTCCTCCAAGCGGCGTAAGCGCGGCTTTGCCTTTTACCAGGTCGTCAAGAATTTTCGGCGTATCGGTAATTGTGTTTCCGTTATCGTCTATAACCAAGCCCGGAGGAGTGTCTTTACCCTCGCGCTCATACTTTTCTATTTTGCCTCTCTGTGTAATGCACGTAGCGCAATCCAGCATGAAATCAAATTCCTCGTCAGTAGGCACGCTTAAAGTAAGCGGATTGGTGCCGAGCATATTTTCAACGCCGAATGTCGGCGCAACGCTCGGTCTTGCGTTCGTACCGACTATCCCTATCATGCCGTTTTTTGATGCCATATTAGCGTAGTATCCTGCAATGCCGAAATGGGAAGAATTCGTAACAGCGCACATTCCCATGCCGTATTTTTTTGCCTTATCAATAGCCATATTCATAGCCTTATATGATACTACATGCCCCATTCCGTTATTGGCGTCAAGTACCGCAGTTGTAGTCGTATCTTTTAACACATCTATTTTTGTAACTGGATTGACTATGCCGTCTTTAATTCTGTCGTAATAAATGCTTTTCAGCCTTCCTATGCCGTGAGAATCTATTCCGAGCTTATCAGCCTCAATTAAAACATCGCTTATAATAAGTGCGTCTTCTTTTGTTATGCCGCTTGATATAAGCACATCTGTCATAAAACTTTCCATAATATTAAATGGTATGTATACAATATCTTCTTTGCCGTTCATTTCTGCCTCCTAAAAAAGGAATTTTATAAAATTATTATAAATATAACATATATAACTATATTATTCAAACAGCTATTTATTATTTATGAAGTACTTAAGTCGCTTGACAAATAATAATTAATATGTAAAATAGTATTATTGATTTTCATGCTTAGGAGGCACTAATATGAAAAGGGAAAAGCCAACTCTCGCAAGTCTTGCACATGTTGAGACAATTATCAGCGAAGATGTTGTTATAATCGGTGAAATAACTGAAGGCGGCTCTATCCGTTTAGAAGGAACGGTTAAGGGTAATGTTAACATACTCGGCAATTTGATAGTAGGAAAAAACGCTTTTATTCAGGGCGATATTGTCTGCGATAATATAAATATAATAGGCAAAGTTGAAGGCAACGTAAGATGCAAAAACCTTAAAATATTTACAGGCGCATCTTTGATAGGCTCTGCGGATATCGCGACAATAGTCATCGAAGAAAACTGCATCTTTGTCGGTAACTGCACAAGGCGTGAAGAAGCTCCGGGTGAGATAAAGAAAATTGACGATATACTTAATATATCCGACAAATAAAAACCATACAAAAATCGGCATATTGAAAGTGCCGTTTTTTTATTTGTCTTGATTTTATTTTTATATAACTTTAAAATATATTTACAATTATTTTAAAACAAATTAACGCATAATAATAAATATTTTAAATTCGGAAGTAATTATGAAACTGGACAAACTTATAAAAGATTTAAGTATTGTAAAATTTAAAAATTATAGAAACGCTGATATTGACAATATTGCTTATTCTTCTTTAAATTGCACGCAAAACAGCCTTTTTATCGCAATTGACGGATATTCTGAAGACGGACATAAGTATATTGACAATGCAATTTTAAACGGCGCGATAGCCGTTGTACACTCCAAAGAAATTGAATACAAAAATGATATTATATATATAAAAGTAGCCAATTCAAGAGACGCGCTTGCTAGAATTGCCAGCAATTTTTATGAAAATCCATCTGAAAAATTGAATGTAACAGCGATAACTGGCACAAACGGCAAAACCACTTTTTGCACTATGGCAAAATGCGTATTTGAAAATGCAGGTAAAAAAACAGCGCTTTCAACCACCGTCGGTCTTTTTTTAGGCGATAGGGTAATACCCGCAAAAGTAACCACCCCGCAATCAGCGGATTTGCAGTATTATTTAAAATCCGCTTTAGACTATGGGTGCGAATATTTCTTTATGGAAGCAAGCTCACAAGGGCTTGTTCAGCAGAGAGCCAAATATACGACTTTTGACGCATGCGTGTTTTCAAATCTTACACATGACCATCTGGATTTCCACGGCGATATGGAAAGCTATTATCAGGCAAAAAAAATCTTGTTTTCAAACAAACATAACTATTCAATAATAAATATCGATGACCAATACGGGACAAGATTAAGCGAAGAATTAAAACAGGAAGCAAGAACGAAAGTAATAACATTTTCTTTTAACAATACAAGCGATTATAAAATAAGCGGTTTTACACAAAAAAACTGGAGCCAGACTTTTACTCTAACAGGTGATAATTACACCGACACTTTTGCTCTCAGCACTGCTGGCAAACATAACGCGTACAATGCAGTTCCCGTAATAATATATGCGCTTCTAAAAGGCATACCTTCTAAAACAATAAAAGCGGCGTTGAAAAAATACATTCCTGCAGACGGAAGACTTAATATAATTAAATATAATAATTTTGATATTATTATAGATTTTGCTCACACCCCCGACGGACTGTTAAATCTATTAAATACCGCTAAAGCAAACACCATTAACCGAATTATTACTGTTTTTTCCTGCAACGGAAACCGTGATAAGGAAAAAAGACCTGTAATGGGAAAAATAGCATATGATAACAGCGATGTCGTTATAATAACTCAGGGCAGCCCCAGAGGTGAAGACGATAACGCCATATTTGAAGATATTAAAAA
>JAAZOI010000318.1 GCA_012797825.1 Eubacteriaceae bacterium
TAACTCCAAATAAAGAAATTGTTTTTAACGAGGTTAACACAATACCCGGCTTTACGTCTCACAGCAGGTATCCCAATATGATGAGGGGAATAGGACTTGAGTTTAAAGATATAATTGATAGACTCATCGATCTTAGTTTTCAGAGATGAAAACATATAATTTTAAACGATCTGATATATCAAAAGGCTCTTTAATTTTAGTAAACAAAACGCACCCGATAAATAAATCAGTAAATACAAATAATCTGATAGGTATAAATCAAAGCAGAGATGTTTTTCTTGAACGCAAAACAGCCTCTGGCTTTATGCGGTTAATAACTGATTTAAAATGCCAAGGAGAAATTATACCGATTAGCGGATACAGAAACTATGAAGAACAGAAAAAAATTTATGATGACTCATTGGCAATAAACGGAATAGAGTTTACAAAGCAATACGTAGCGCTGCCCGATTGCAGCGAACATCAAACAGGACTTGCGATAGACGTCGCAAAAAATTCTGATAAGATTAACTTTATATGCCCCAATTTTCCTAACAGCGGAGTATGCGGTGAATTCAATAAAAAAGCGTCAGATTACGGCTTTATTCAAAGGTATACAAAAGAAAAGGAAAGGTTAACAGGTATTTCTTGCGAGCCTTGGCATTTTCGATACGTTGGCATACCTCATGCTCATATAATTAACAAAAATAACTTCTGTCTTGAAGAATATTTAATATGTATAAAAGAATTTGAGTATCAGAAAGAGCATTTAAAGATAAATATCAACAAAAATGAAATAGAAATATTTTATATAGACTTTAATAAAAATGAATGCATTGATTTAGGCGATTGTCTTTTACTTGATATTTCGGGCAACAATGAAGACGGATTTATTGCTTCGGTTGTAAGGAGCAGCCAATGAAAAGCCAAATTATTTCAGAAGCGTCAAATATCAAAGACATAAGTAAGCCGCCTTATATAGAAAAATCATCTATGCAGAATAAAAAATACAGGGCATGGGCGGAGATTGATCTTGGAGCGTTATGCCATAACGCTATAACTCTTAAAAATATTTTGCCTGATAAATGCGGCATAATGCCTGTTTTAAAAGCTAATGCTTACGGCCACGGGGATATTGAGTGCGCAAAAGCGTTAAATAAAATGGGTATTTTGGATTTCTGCGTCGCAACACTGGAAGAAGCAATCCGCCTTCGAAAAAACGGCATAGAAGGGGATATATTAATTTTAGGATATACAAGCCCCGATGAATGCAAATTCATTGCGGCTTATCAGCTTACGCAGACAGTAGTGAGTTTAAGTCACGCATCAGCGCTGAATAATAAAGGCATAAAAATAAAAACGCATATAAAAATTGATACGGGAATGCACAGGCTTGGATTTGATTATAATAATATTTCTGAAATAGAAAATATTTTTAATTGCAGAAATTTAGAAATAAACGGTATGTTTTCTCATCTGGGCGCTTCGGGAAGCATTGCATATGAAGACCTATTATATACGAATAAGCAGATTGAGCGTTTTTTTAAAATTGCAGCTTATCTTCAAATTAAAGGGTATAATACCGGAATTTTGCATCTGCAGGCAAGTTACGGAATTTTAAATTATCCTAATCTACCGTGCGATTATGCCAGAGCGGGGATAGCCCTTTACGGGGTCCTTAGCAATAACGAAAAAACTCTTATCAAACCTGACATTCATCCGGTACTTAGCCTAAAAGCAAGAATAGCGGAAATAAAAAA
>JAAZOI010000319.1 GCA_012797825.1 Eubacteriaceae bacterium
TCGCCCGCTTGGTTTATTTTATCTGTAGTAGTAAGGTTTTCAACAGCTGAATAATCGCCGTAATCTGTTATATTTTTATCCGAAAAAATATTGACTACATAAATGTTTTCAACATCGCCGTTTTGCGCCAGAATGCCGTATACAACTTCCTCTTTTTGAGTCGGCGTTGTTTTGGCGTAAGTCGATACGGTAATTGTGCATATTAGTATTAATGTCAAAATTACGGATAGAATTTTTTTCATTTTAAATTTCCTCCTTTATGCTGCGGTTCTTTATTATGCCGTGCGCCGTGGTCTTTTGGTATATCGTAAAAGCCGTTGCGCAGAGATGTTTTTTGTACCGCTTTATCAAATATCACAAGCATTGACGGCAGTACAAACGCCACCATGAATAGTGAGAGCAATGTGCCTCTGCCGAGCAAGAGACCGAGCTGCGCAATTATTGAGTTTGTGGATGTAAACGCAAGAGTAAAGCCCGCCAGGGAAAGAATTGCCGCAGATATGACTATTGCGATGAAGTTTTCGCCCAGAGCTTTTTTAATCGCTTCATTTTTGGGCATTTGCCTTCTGCATCCCAGATACCTGTCGGTAATTAAAATAGCGTAATCGACAGTTGAGCCAAGCTGAACAGTGCTTACGACGAGGTAGCCTATAAAATTAAACGACGATTGGTTCGCAAAATAAGCGAACGACAGGTTAATCCATATCGCTGTCTCTATTGTAAAAATAAGTATGAGCGGAAGAGTAAGACTTCGGAATGTTAATAACAGCACTATAAATATGCCTATTATCGCAATTATGTTTACTACTTTTGTATCAATGGAGACTACATTTTTCATATCGTAAAGAGTTGCCGCCTGCCCTGCGAGATAATAAGTATCGTAATACTTGCCTGCGCTGTCAAGTACAGACTTAACAGTTTCGAATGTGGTAGTTCCTTCTTCTTCTAAATTTGTATATAAAATAATTCTTGAGTAGTTTTCTGAATAAAATTGCTCTGATACATTGTTTGGCACATACTCTGATGGTATTTGCGCGCCTACGGATTTTACATACGACGCCACGGCTGTTATATGATTAAGTTGTGATAATTTATCGCATAAAACAACTTCTTTACCTGTATCTGTTTTCGGAACAAGAAGTACGAGCATATTTTCTTTCCCGAATTCGTCGTTTATCTTTGAAGCATCCTGACCGGCTTTTGTTACCTGAGTAATATCACCGGTTCCGTATGTGAAATTAATATTTCTTTGAGCAAGAAAACAGGGAATAGCGACTATTGATGCAAGTATAAAAAACACTATGCTGACTTTTATTATTTTTTTTGCTATATTGCTAAGGCTTGGAAGCAGCGGGCGGTGTTTTGTTTTGTCTATAAGTTTATAAGTCAGCAGTGTAAGCACGGGCAGAAAAACCATTACGGATATAAAGCTGAGTATTACGCCTTTTACTAAGTTTATTCCTAAATCTCCACCCACTTCAAAACGCATAAAAATAAGCGCGAAAAATCCGATAACCGTTGTCGCCGCGCTTGCCGCAACTGCCGACAGAGCTTTTTTCATGGCAAGCTTCATAGCGGTTTTAGGCTCATATTGTACTCTGAATTCATTGAAAGCGTGCAGCAGGAATATTGCGTAATCCAGCGATACCGCAAGCTGTAAAATAGGGCTTACTGCGAAAGTAATAAACGAAATCTTGCCTAAAAATATATTAGTTCCCATGTTTATTATAATGGCTGTTCCTATTGACAATAAAAACAAAAGCGGTTCTATCCATGACGTTGTATAAAGTATCAATATAATTATTACAAGCGGCAGAAGTATGGCAAGCGCTTTGAGCACTTCGTTTATTGACATTTCCTGCATAGCCGCAGTATTTACGGCGTTTCCCGCTACGGAGTTATCATCTCCTATAAGGTCTCTGATAGCTGCTACGGTATCTTTTTCTGCTCCGCTTGCTATTGTTATTGAATATAAGGCAGTATTATCTTTATAATAATTATCTGTAATTGAAGTATCCTGATAATTAAACGGAACTCTTTTTAAAGAGTCCGCCCCGTATATATCATCAAGCCATGTTACGCTGCTCACTCCGTTTATTGCAGCGATTTTATCTTTATATTCAAGCGCCTGTATAATCGACACGTTTTTTATCATTACTCTTGCGTTGGGAAGGGATGAGTTGAACTCGCTTTGTATAATATCTATAGCCTGAGTAGACTGCGCTTCTTTGGGAAGATAATCTACAAGGTTATAATTTACA
>JAAZOI010000320.1 GCA_012797825.1 Eubacteriaceae bacterium
AAAACAGTATTATAGTTACAGATTCTGTTACATCCAATTCTCTTACAGAATATATACAAAATTTTGGATGCATACATCACAGGTTTAAACGCGGATACAAAAACGTAATAGACGAAGCTGTAAAATTAAACAGTGAAGGCAAATACGCGCCTCTTGCCATTGAAACCAGCGGTCACTGCGCACTTTTAGAAAATTACTTTTTGGATGACGGCGCGTATATGGCAGTAAAAATTTTAATATTATTTGCTGAAATGTCAAAAGAGGGCGGAAATATATCCGATGCGATAAAAACATTAAAAGAGCCGGCTGAATCAATCGAAATCAGAATAGATATCCTGCAGGATGATTTTAAGCAATATGGCGAAGAAATATTATCAGCATTTAAAGAGTATGTCAAAAACAAAAAAGGCTGGGAATTAGATGCGCCGTCTTATGAAGGCATAAGAATAAAAGCCGATGAAAAAACAGGAGACGGCTGGGCGCTTATGCGGCTTTCACTGCATGATCCCAAAATTGTAATAAACATAGAGTCCGATATACCGGGCGGAGCGGAAATAATAAAACAAGATATTTATAAATCCATAGAAAAATTTGATAAATTAAAATATTGACACAAAAAGAGGATGAAAATGAAATTTATAGTAGATGAAAAAGTATTTAAAAAACTTGATGATTATTGCGTGGGAGTTGTTGTCGCTTATGGTGTTAACAATTCTGAGCCCAATGCGGATATTGAAAACTTGCTTGACCAAGAAGTAAAAATAGCTGCTGCTTATTTAAATGATGTCAATTTAAAAGAGCATCCGCAAATATTATTATACAGAAACGCAATGCAGGCTGTAGACATAAACCCTAACAGGTTTCCATGCTCAATAGAAGCCATGCTTAAGAGAGTGCAGAAAGGAAATCCTTTGCCGTCTGTTAATGCGATAGTTGATTTGAACAATTACATCTCTGTAAAATATATGCTTCCTATGGGTTCTCACGACATCGATGCGCTGACAGGAGATATATATGTAAGATTCTCCAAAGAAAACGACGCTTTTCTGCCTTTGGGAGAAGAACAAGAAGAGCTGCTTGCATCAGGCGAGCTTGTTTATTCGGATGATGTTCGTATAAGAACAAGAAAATGGATACACAGACAAAGTAATATTGGCAAAATAAATCCGGAAAGCAAAAACATTTTCTTTCCCATTGACGGGTTTGAAACAAATAAAGATAAAATACTTGCCGCATCGGATGAGCTTGAAAAGCTTTTAAAACAGTATTTTAAATGCGAAGTTTTAACGGGATTTATTGATAAAAATTGCAATGAGATAAAAATAAAATAATAGGTGATTAAGAGTATGTGTTGGTATCTATATGCTTACATTAACGGAGAAGCATATAATGATGACTTTCTTAAGGTTTGCAAATAAATTTCATAAATCATATGAAAAAATAAAAGACAAGGATTTATTATTTCTTTCGGATATAGGAAAAGGTATATTCTTCCGTTTAACTAACCATTATTGCTACTGTGATACATCTCTTGGAGGCAATGATGTTAACAATAAAGAATTATCTGATTATATAGATTGGCTGTTAGAATTGAATAAATGTAAAAACATAAAATACATAGGCATATTAAAATTTTGGCAAGGTCATTATTATAAAAAACCACTTATACCTACAGTAGTCGTAAATTTATCCGATATGGATTCTAAATATCTAGCCAATATTAAAGAAGATACATTTTATAAGATACAATTATTTAAAATATATAATTAGGCATATAAATATATATTAAGTTATTTAATTAGCAATTAAGGCGGTTAATATGTGTTATTATTTGTATGGAAATATTGACGTGACTGCATACAATGAGGATTTTTTTAAAGTATGTGATAAATTCAATATACCTCATAACAAACTTTATGATTATGATATAGAATTAAAATCTAAAATTAAACCTAAAGGTGTATTTTTTCGTTTAACAGATAATCATTGCGACTGCAATTCATCAATTGGCAGCGAAAAGATAAATAATAAAGAATTAACAAACTATTTAAATTGGCTTACGGCATTGAAAAAATATAGAGATATTAATTATGTATATATTTTTAAAAGATGGTCAGATGATATCATAGACACAAAAATTACAATCCATTTTGATAATATTGATAACCGATATTTGGCAGATATGAAAGAAAACACATTTTATAGAATTCAATTATTATAAAAATCATAATTGAATAAATATAAATAATA
>JAAZOI010000321.1 GCA_012797825.1 Eubacteriaceae bacterium
AGCAAATTTTGTGACGGGTATTAATTGTTCGCCCGCTAACGGAATAATTTATCAAGGCGGCAGAATTATAATCACTCCGAGTTTAACAGGCGGCACATGGGATTATGACCATGATTACTTATCAGGAGATTTTTCAGACCCTGACAAAGCTGTATTTACAGCATTAAAAGAAGGGAAAACCCGCATTTATTATCAACCGAAATACACATTTGACGTAAATGGAAATGTGGCAAGCTATACATATTATTCTGACAATGATAATAAGGTTTATACAGACGTTACAATTAATAAAACTATTCTTCCGCAAACAGGTCAGAACTTTACTTTTGCCATAACGCTTGCTTTAATAGGGATGTTAATGGCGGCAGCGACGATATTCATAAGAATAAAAAAACCTAATTGATTTAAAATAAAATTTAATAAATTAAGGGCGAATAATATTCGTTCTTTTTTAAAAAGTTTAAGTTTATATAAATTTTAATATATAATATAAACTATTATCTTGTAACAATATAAGGCGGGAATAATGTTGTTCAAAAAAATAACACATAAATTTAAATTCGCTTCAAGACAAAAGAAAATAATAATTTTGCTAAGCACAATAGCTTTATGCTGTATTCTCGTTGCGGCGGGCATTACAATAAATAAATACTGCGAAGGCATAAAGGCGCAGCAGGAAGCTCAAAAAATGCTTGAATACTACAATAGTGCGGTTGATAAAGAAAGCAAAGGACAAATAGAGTATGAAGGTTATGAAGTTATAGGTAAACTTATAATAGATAACATAAGCTTATCTCTTCCGATTATTTCTCCCTATAGTGTAAATGCTTTAAGCACGTCTGTTTGCTATTATCAGGGTTCGCTTCCGGGGCAAGATGGCAATATGGTCATAACAGGTCATAATTATGCAAGCGGAGCGCATTTCGGAAACCTTGATAAATTAAGAGTAGGAGATAAAGTCATGCTCGAAACTCCCGGCGGACAAAAATATGAATATACAGTTTATAATATTGAGGTTATAAATCCCGATAATACAGCCGCATTATACAAATATGAAGGAAATAGTGCGTTGACGCTTTTAACATGTACAAGCAACGGCAACAGACGGCTGCTGGTAAGATGCAAGATAGAATAAAGTAAGCAGAGAAATCTGCTTATTTTTATTATATTATAATCAATATCTGTAATTATATCTTATTATATTTATAAAAATAAAAAAACATTAACGGTGGCTAAGATGGGTGTAAATCATTTAGAAACAAATATAACGGCTGATGAGTGTATTGGCAGGTTTAAAAGCCAAATTCATCAATTAGCTAATAATGCTTTAAATCTTAAAGAATTTTTCTCAAAAAACGTTAAATATTCATTTAAATATCATTCTGTCGATGCAGCTATCGGGTGGATATGAGATAATAAATTTATGTTTTTTTATAAACCAAAATATATTACTAACAACTACGCTACAGTTATGAGAGGGTTATTTTATGAAAAAGACGGGTACTGCCATATAGACTATAATTTTTCAAAATTTTATGAAACTATGGTTTTTGGATGGTTTTTTATATTATTTTCATTATTAATTTCATTAATTATTCTATCGTCAGATCCTTCTTGGGTTATGATTATTCCGATTTCTTTTGTTGTTTTCGGATATATAGGCATTTTTTATAAATCAAAAAAAAGAATGGATAAACTTGTTGAAATACTGAAGTCGATCACTTTAGTTAATCAAAAAGAGTAATATATAAAGATAAATATTTGCCATAAAAAAAGGGATTGGTATTAACCAACCCCCTTTAATTATTTAAGCGAGTTCGGATTCGGAAATAACTCCGTTTGCAATTGATGTTGTTTTAAGCTCTTCATAAAATCCTGCAAGAGCCGTGCTCATATAAGGACCGACATAAAATAATTGCAATAAGCCGAATGTAAACGCGCTTAACAGCATCCATCCTAAAAAGCTTAGGTAAAATACGAATAAGTCAAGTTTATGCCCGTTCATCATTCTCATTGATATTTTAAGCGCTTCCTGCGCTTTTACATTTTGGCTGTCCGCAAGTATGTATGGGGTCATTGCGTAAGAAAACGCTTTAATAATACCGGGTATTAAAAACAGAAGCGACCATAAATATATAAATAAAACCATCCATAAATACCCACCTAAGTTTCTGCCGAAATTTTTAAATCCGTTATTAAACATAACGCCTATATCGGGGCTTTCTTGGCGATAGCTTAATAAGAAGAAATAGTTTAACCCTATAAGCATAGGCCCAGCGATAATAAGTGCGCCTATGCCTGCTGTTGCAAAGCTTACGCCCGATATTATTGCGCCGTAAACTACAATAACGGCTACTTTCATCCAATAATTGCTTTGAACAAGAGCTTTGGAATGCTCTTTAATTTCCATTCTTGTCTTCAAATTTTTGTCTCCTTTAATATAACTTATAATACAAATTATATTTAATTATACTACAAAAAAAATAAATAATAATATTTATTGCAAAAAGTTATAAAATATTGTTAAATTATATCATAATAACATATATGATAAATATATTATATAATTATTCCATTCAAAAGATGAAATGAGGACAAAAATAAATGTTCGAAAATTATTATTATGAAACACTTATAATCGGTATTATCTTATCAGCATTAATAATGTGTGCAATTCCTGCCATTGCACGGGCTGTTCACGGACCATTCAGCAAAAAAAGTTCATATTTTATTTCTTTCGGCAACGCATTTGGTATTTATGCTGTCTTTGCCATTTATTACTCATATAACGGGTATGACACATATTACTTTATACCGGGCGGATTGCTCTGGATTTTTGTTGCATGGAAAATACTTACATCCGGCAATAAGGAAATAATAGAAAGCAAACAAAAGATAATATTAGATGAGCAAGCTGTAAAAATAAAAAACCAGCAGGAAAAATGGATAGAATACGCACTTGGGAATTGTAATGAACTAATAGATAAAAGCCAATCGGCAGAAAAACTTTTTACTGTTGATGAAATTAAAAATTTTAATAATACATATGAAAAATGGCTTACACTTGACGTATATTCAATAAATGATAATGATATAAAAAAAGGATATTATTTTTTAAAATTTTATAAAGATAATAATCAATTAGACAATGCTGAAAAAGCAGCCCAAAAACTGATAAAAGCGGATGGATTAAGGAAGAAAACGTGGACACTTACAAAAGAAGCGTTAATGCTGGATATTTATAAAGAACTTACAAAGGAAGATTCCCTAAAATTTGCAAGCGGAGATATTGCAAATAAGGCATATATTTGGATGTCAATTGCCAATGACAGTATGAGCAGAACTGATTTTAAACGAGGGTACTTTTATTTAAAATATTTAAACGCTAATCTTCAGGATAAACTTGCAGCTGAAGTTTCTTCGAAATTGCTTGAAGTAAACAGAGTGTTTGAATGCCGAAATATAAGAGAAGCTAAGATGGTAAGCAATTTGCCGATTGAAAATAATAATATTAACAATCAAATAAATACCCAAAATGAAACAAAAGATAAGCAAATATCCGATTTTAAAAATACAACACCTTATTGCCGCAAATGCGGAAACAAATTAACTGAAGACTCTATATTTTGCACTAAATGCGGGACTAAAATTGAAGAAATATCTTTAATATGCCCGAAATGTAAAAAAGAAATTTCACCAGATAGTGAATATTGTCAGTATTGCGGTGAAAAAGTAGTTTAATTTATTATTAAATTATATTTAAAAAACAGTCAGTCATTAAATTTTGGCTGTCTTGTTTTATTGACTAAATATATTTACTGCCTTCTTTTATGCTTAATTTTGATAATTTATCAAAGTATCTTTTTATAAAACCCCTTACCCAGTCGGGGTTTGTCTTGCTGTACTGCCTTAAGCTCCAGCCTATGGCTTTATTTATAAAAAACTCGGTTGTACCAAAATTATTGCATAAAATTTTTTCGAGCAATTCAGTATCGGTTTTTTCTTTTAAGTTAAGCTGGCAAATAATTGCCGTGCGTCTGAGCCAAATGTTATCATCCGCGCTCCATTCTAGCATTATATCTTTAACCGAAGGATACTTTATTAAAAGTGTTCCGAAAATCCGGTTAAAACCGTCAACGGTGTCCCACCACGATTTTGATGTAATCAGATTTTTTAAATTGCTTATATCTTTATCAGTTATATATTTTTGTTTGTGAAGCAAGTAATCTATAGCGATATATTGCATCTCGCGATATTCGCATCCCCAGCATTTAAATATAAATTCCCAGTCTATTTCTTTTGATTGTTTTACCTGATTATAATATTTTTCGAATATAAAGCTTCTTGCTGCGCTTTGCAAACCTAAAAAATCAAACTGATTTTTCATATAAGCGCTCATCTGAGCCGCCTGTGTTATGTCTTTAGCGTTAATTGTCTCATTAAATAAACCATCATACCACATAAAAACTTATATTAATCGCTCTGGTAGCGATACTTCTCCATTTCTTTTTGCGCCAGTTTATTTGTGTATATCGATTTGCGGAATACAATAAAGCGATCAAATAAAAATTCAGTTATCAAATTAGTTAGCATTGTACCAAATAATACTATATAAGAATTCCATCCAATATCAGTAAGAGCCTCTCCCCACCAAGTGGAAAGCGGAGTAAATACGCAGTAATAAGCTGCGACCATTAGCATGGCTTTTGGAATATTATTTGCCGATTTAAAGGTGTATCGCCTGTTTACAGTAAAATTATAAAGAACACTTAAAATAAGAGCTATAAGATAACACGGCCAGTATGGCATGTCTGTTTTCTCGTTTAAAACAGTAAAACTGATTGCCTGAATAATTCCTGCGGTACAGGAGAACGCAATAAATTTAAAAAATTGTATAGTATTTTGTTTTCTGCTTAAATGTATATTTTTATTATCTTCCACTTGTCTTCTCCAAAAATTTTTCTGCTATGCTCTCATTTTAATATAAATATAAAATAAATTAAATTAATTTATTAATAAAATAAAAAAACATCGGCGCCAACCCTCGCCGATGTATCAAAGTGCAAGTTTTTAATATAAATATGAACGCACTTGTCACTTTGGCTAATAGTATACTAAAAAACTTAATAAGTGCTTAACTAAAAAGCCGGGCAAGCCGGCTTTATAAAGAGAGAAAAAAGAGAATGCTTACATAATATTTAAATTGACAGAGAGTTTTTTGGATTGATTTATAGAATGTCGGCTGTGATAAATTTTTATATGGATAAATATTATGTAAGAATTCTTTGCAGATTATATGAAATTAAATAAAAAATGTCAAGGTTAATTATTATATTTTTATTTGGCAATTCATTCATAAATTAACATAAAAATTAATAAAAAATATAAAGAATAATTTACTTTAAGGAGTACATATGAAGGAGCCGAATAATACTTGTTATTTATGCAAAGACAGAAAAGAGAATTGCCACGCTGTATGCATTTCATACATATCGTTTAGAAAAAATTATGATGAATATAAAAGTATTGTAATTAAGAATAAAAGTAAAAATTATTTACTGATAAAATAATCATTTATTCATAAAGCTGTTTATCTTTTTTTAATCTTATAATTTTTTTAAGCAGTATAAAATAACCGGCAATTAAAACAACCGCGACAACAGCATTTAAAATAAAGATTGGATAATTCCGCATGAAATCATTGTTAAAATAATTTATTCCATTTGTAATTGCCGGTGCTGCATTTGCAAGTCCTAATACGCCGACAAAAATACTTATTCTTCTATAATGTTTTATCTTCGAATCAATATCGGAATATAAGTCGAAATCTCCATCCTGTGTTTTTTTTCTTAAATAAACCCAGCGAAAAAAAGATCCTATATGTTCAATTCCCATATCTTCTAAAAATCGTATATATGTTATACTTTCAGCGTGCGAGGGTAAGTTCTCCAATAGTTCAATTCTATATTTGTATTCATTTTTGCTGCCGTCTTCAAATATATATTTGCACCAGCCAATGCTTACAAGCTCAAGTCCTTTTGCAGACATTTCATTTAACCATTGTTCTTCTTTCTCAAAATTCCATGGTAAAAATACTTTATGTACTGTGTATCTCATTTTATACCTCCCAATATTTTTTCGCCGTTATTTACAAGCTCGTTTAATCTTATTAATTCTTTTTCTAAGACAGCTTTTCCGGCTGAAGTTATTTGATATTCTTTTTTGCGCGAGTTATTATCACCGTCAACAGCTTTTATCCAGCCTTTTTCAAGCATTGTGGTTAATGCTCCGTAAAGAGTTCCCGCGGCCATATTAACTCTGCCTCCGCTTAATGATGATATATTTTGCATTATTCCATACCCGTGCAGCGGTTCGGTTAAAGAAAGAAGTATATAATATACTGCTTCTGTAAGCGCAATATTTTCTATCATCTTTTGCTCCTAAAAAATAATTATATATTACGTCTGTCGTTATATCGGCCTACGATATATTATATCGGCATACGATATAGCTGTCAATAAAAAAATGAACAATTTTTGTTTAATTGTTCATTTCTATAATTATAGCCCAGGAAATAATTGGATTATAAATTATTAAATATCCAATAAACAATGCTGCTAATCATGTTCCGCAGAATGTCCTGTAAGGCACATCAGATTTTTGAGGTAATGCACAGTATTCCGATTGACTTGCATTATGCGAATAAGGGTTTGCTAAAATATCGATAAATTTTTTTATTTGGCTATAGTCTTTATTGTCTACAGCTGCGCTAAGCGCTTCTTCTACTTTGTGGTTTCTCGGAATTATTGCGGGATTTGAATTTTTCATCATAGTTCGGGACATAATGCTTGTCTCGGCCTGCCTATTTAATCTTTCTTTCCACCTTATATTCCATTGTTTATATTCATCGCTTTTAAATAAATCAGTGTTATCATTTCTTTCAAATGTCAGAGCAATAAAGGTATTTGTATAATCCGCGACGTATTTCTTCATCAAATCGAGCAAAGTAAAAACAAGGCATTCATCGTCTTTTTCCTGATTAAATAATCCGAGCTTTGACCGCATTATTGACATATAATTCTGATGATACAGATTATCAAATTCATCTACTGTGTCATTTGCTATAGCGCTAGCCTTTGATTCATCTTCATCAAGTATCGGTATTAAAGTATTAGCAAATACTCCTAAATTCCACTTTGCCGCTACCGGCTGGTTTTTATATGCGTATCTGCCTGCTATATCAATAGAACTGAAAACAGTATCGGGATTATATTCGTCCATAAACGCGCAAGGGCCGTAGTCAATGCTCTCTCCGCTTATTGCCATATTATCGGTGTTCATAACCCCGTGAATAAATCCTATAGACTGCCATTTCGCAATTAAAGAAGCCTGACGCGACACTGTTTCTTTAAGCAGATATAAATATGGATTATCAAAATATTCATACCCCGCATAATGCCGAGCTAGAGTGTAATCGGCAAATGTTTTTAATTCATCTGCTGTTGCTGCGTAAGCGGCATATTCAAAAGTGCCGACTCTTATATGACTTGAAGCGACACGTGTTAAAACAGCTCCTGGCAATATGCCGTCACGAAAAACAGGCTCTCCCGTAGTAACAACAGCAAGGCTTCGCGTTGTGGGAATGCCCAGCGCGTGCATGGCTTCGCTGACAATGTATTCGCGAAGCATCGGCCCGAGTGCCGCTTTACCGTCGCCGCCCCTTGAGTACGGCGTTTTGCCGGAACCCTTAAGTTGTATATCAAATACTCTGCCGTCAGGCGTAGTCTGTTCTCCCAAAAGCGCAGCCCGCCCGTCGCCTAATATCGTAAAATATCCGAATTGATGACCCGCATACGCTTGCGCTATAGGTACGGAATTTGGCGGAAGGGAGTTACCGCAAAGCTCTGCTGCGCCCTGCTCACTATTTAGCTCGTCGGAATTAAGGCCTAAAGCGTCCGCAAGCGAATCGTTAAAAAGCGCAATATTAGGAGCTCTCACAGGCGCAGGCGTTACATTTGAATAAAATATTTTAGGAAGGGACAAATAAGTGTTTGATAAATTCCATCCCTTGACTATATTGTTTTCAGCCATTTATTTCTCCTTAACAAGCAAATAAATAATAATTTTTATTCAGAGCCTTCTTTTTCGTCTTCATCATCATATAAGTCAAACAATATATCTTCAAGTTCATATCTTGCATGGTCGGCATAATCATAAACAATATCCAAAAACTGATATATTGTGTTATAATCTTTTACCCATATTTCTGTGTTTGTGCCGCATATATTTTCATTGTTGCTTTCAAGTTCGTCTTTAAGCATATTTAAATCGGGTTCTTCTTCATCGCAGAACATATAATCGTCAAGCAATTTGTCAAGCACCGCGCATACTTTGTCCAGGTCGTTTAAAATGCCGTATAACCTCATATCGGTTAGATCGGTTACTTCAAGTTCCTCTTCTTCAAATTCGTTTTCACTGTTTGTTAATTCAATTTCATTATCCAAATCTTTTTTCATAAATCTCTCCTTGTATATTATTTAAATTATTATTTTCAATTACACATTTTTATATTTAACTAATCTTTGCCAAAATTTTTTATAATAATAATTTTTTATTTCATCTAATTTCCTGTAGATATTTAGTTTAAAAAAGCATATAATAAAACAAACGTATGTTCGATTATGGGGCTGCTATGGAAAGAGTTATACTTCATTCAGATTTAAATAATTTTTACGCATCTGTTGAGTGCGCATATAATAATAAGCTTAAAGATAAGCCTGTCGCGGTGTGCGGCGACGGAGAGAAAAGGCACGGCATTGTGCTTGCCAAAAATTATTTCGCGAAATCCTGCGGAGTAAGAACAGGAGAAGCGTTATGGGAAGCGAAGCAAAAATGCCCCGATATAGTTTTCATAAAGGCGAATTTTAACAGGTATATACAATTTGCGGAAAAAGTAAGAAAAATATATTCCGATTACACCGACAAAATTGAAGATTTCGGACTCGATGAATGCTGGCTTGACGTTACGGACAGCAACGTTTTCGGCAGCGGCGAAGAAATAGCAAATATAATAAGGCAGCGCGTAAAAAAAGAACTTGGCTTAACGGCATCAATCGGGGTTAGCTATAACAAAATTTTCGCAAAACTCGGAAGCGACCTTAAAAAGCCTGACGCCACGACCATTATTACAAAACAAAACTATAAGGACGTTGTATGGGCTCTGCCCGCCCGTGATTTATTATATGTCGGCAGACAAACTGAGGCGAAACTGAAAAAATTTTTCGATATAAAAACGATAGGAGACCTTGCGCGCGCTGATTTGAAGCAGCTAAAAAATAAGCTTGGCTTATACGGATACACGATATGGGTTTTCGCGAACGGATACGATACTTCGTCTGTAAAATTCAATTACGACAAACCGTACATAAAAAGCGTTGGCAACAGCACAACTACTCCGCGCGACCTTGTAAGCGATGAGGATGTTAAAGTAACTTTATACCTGCTGTGTGAGAGCGTTGCCGCAAGGCTGCGCGAGCTTAATTTAAGGGCGGCGACTGTTCAGATATCGGTGCGCGACAATAATCTGGGATGGTATCAGCGGCAGAGCACGCTTAACTTTCCCGTATGCGTATCGGACGCGATATTTAAAGAAGCGTTTACGTTATATAAAGAAAATCACCCTAAAGGCATGCCCATAAGAACAATAGGGGTGCGGGCGAGCGGTTTGATTGCGAATAAAGTTACGCAGATATCGTTTTTGCCTGATGTTAAAAATAAGATAAAAAATGAGGAGCTGGAGCGCGCGATAGATAAAATACGCAACAGATACGGCTATTACACGATACGCAGGGGGCTGATGTATGAGGATAAAATTTTATCTGACTTAAATCCTAAAGAAGATCATCTTATTCATCCGGAAAGCTATTTCAGGTAATCGGTGCGTGTATATATTTATTTATATTACTATATTGAATATAAGTAATTAATAGATTATAATTATTTATGTTAAATTATAGTTTAAGCGTGATAGATTCGCCTGCAGGCTAAAGTTATGAAGCTTAATAGAATACGATACGCAATCTGCCAGTATAGAAATTAGTTTGAAGAAAAATGGATGTGGTTAAATGTGAAAAAAAGAATTATTATTGCTGTATTAATAATACCATGTATTTTTACTTTAATATGGCTGGGAGCGATTGCAAAATGTGAAATACTCACAAATTTGCATGGTAATGAATTTACAGATGGCTATAAAAAAACAAATATGCTGGATAAAATTGACTATTTAAAGGTCTTAGAATATTCAGGTACTACTGCTCGAATTTATTATGTTGGTGACGGAGTACGAGGAGATATAATAAAATTTATTAAAAAAGACAGTAAGTGGGAATTGGACAAATGGGAAGGAACCGTTTGGGATGCAATCGGAAGTGCTGATGGGACTGCGTGGCCATATTTCTATGATTCTCCAGATGGGCTTTTTAAAATTATCATATATGGGTTGCCATCATTAATTATAATAATTATTTTATTTCGTATTTTAGTTAAAAACAAAAAAAGCAAGTTTACTTTGTCATAA
>JAAZOI010000322.1 GCA_012797825.1 Eubacteriaceae bacterium
AATTATTTACGCTGCGGCGTCTGCAATACTTGTATATTATACGAACTATATTTTTCTTGCCATGAATATAACATTTCTTTTAGTGTTATATAAAAAAGGCATAATATATGAAGATACTTATAAATTAACAAAAAAACAGGCATTAATGATATAGTTGTATTGACAGCCGGAGTTTTGGGAATTAAAATAATTTTTGCTTTAATAAATATCGTTTATGTTATTATATTAAAGAAATTCGGTATACCTATACAAAGCCAAGATATAGTGCAGCAGCTAGCCGCAAGCCCGCCCGGATTGTTTATATATTTATCTGTTATCATAATAATATTTGCACCGATTTGTGAGGAATTCTGTTTCAGATATTTTATATATGATAAGATTCTGAACAGATTTTTAAAAATAAATAAATATATATGCGCAATATTAAGCGCTGCAGTATTCTCGGCATTGCACGCAAATATAGCGGGAGCCCCGACATTTTTTATGCTTGGAATTGTTTTATGCTATATATATGAAAAAAAAGGATTTTTAGCAGACACCATAGTTCACGCCGGATATAATGCTTTTTCAATAATATCAATTTTGTTTTATTCAAAGTTAGGAGGATTTTAAAATGGCAGTAACCATACAAGATGTGGCTAAAGCGGCCAGCGTTTCGGTAGCTACAGTATCAAGAGTAGTAAATAACATACCCCTGGTCAGCGAGGATACACGACAGCGAGTTTTGGCGGCTATTGAAGATTTGGGATATGAGCCTAACGAAGTGGCAAGAAGCTTGAAAGTAAGAAAAACGAACACTATCGGCATTATACTTGACGATATTACAAGGCCTCAATATACCACGGTGTCCCGCGGCGCGACTGACGCCTGCTGGATGTACGGATATAATGTCATTCTTGCCAATACCGATTCTGATGAAGAAAAAGAAGAGAGCTATTTAAAGGTATTATTGCAAAAACAGTGCGACGGAATTTTAGTAATTAACAGAAAAGTAAACGATAATTTCGCGGAAAAACTCGCATCGGCAGATATACCTGTTGTTCTGGGCACTATTTCCGATAAAGAAAAAAAATTCACAAGAGTCAGCATTGATAATGTAAAAGCAGGTTATGACGCGAAAAAATATTTATACGAAAACGGCCATACGGACATCGGATACATTATGGCAAGCAGAGAGTATTATACCGTTTGCGAAGAAAGAATAATAGGGTTTAACAAAGCCGCAGACGAATTCGGCATAAACGCAAAAGAAGAGTGGCGCATAGAAGCCGTAACCACAAAGTTTGCTGACAACGACGCAGTTGAAGGCTATGACGCTATGGAACAGATATTATCATCCAAGCAGCTGCCCACCGCTATTTTCGCGGCTAACGATGAAATTGCGATAGGGGCGATTAAATGCATTGAAGCTAAAGGGTTAAAGGTGCCTGCGGATATAAGCGTTATAGGGTTTAATGATTACTGGATAAGCGAATGGTTTAAGCCGCAGATAACAACTGTGTCATATCCGATGTACGACGTGGGAGCAGTATGCGCAAGACAATTAATAAAAAAGATCAACAGCGGAAGCAAAGAACTTAACAGTGA
>JAAZOI010000323.1 GCA_012797825.1 Eubacteriaceae bacterium
ACAGAAAAGATTTCGCGATTAAGCCGCCCGTTAAGACAGCGCTTGAAATACTTGCAGAAAATGATATAGGCGTGTATTCGGTAGGCAAAATCTATGATGTGTTTTTAGGCGCGGGAATAAAAGACTCGGTTCATACGGACGGAAACATCGACGGCGAAGACCATATTATAAATTATATGAACACGGTTAAAGAAGACGCTCTAATTTATGCCAATTTAGTGGATTTTGACATGAAATACGGGCACAGAAACGATGTTAAAGGTTACGCTGACGCGCTTGTTCAGTTTGATACAAGACTTCCTGATATTATGAGCAATATGAGAGACGAAGACATTTTAATAATATGCGCGGACCACGGATGCGACCCTACAACAAAATCATCAGATCACAGCAGGGAGTATGTACCGGTAATAATTTGCGGACAAGCAGTTAAGCCTGCAAATCTGGGCGCAATAGATACGATTTCAAATCTGGGGGCGACTGTATGCGACTATCTTTGCGGCAAAGAGACTGTATACGGCGAGAGTTTTTTATATAAAATAATCAAAACATAATAAAGCGGACAGGAGCATATTTATTTTATATAACAAAATATTATTGCCCGGAGGAGGAATAAATAATGTTTAAAAAAACAGTTATTGTATTTATTCTGTCTGTTTTTTTGTTTTTTAATATAGGTATCTGCGCATCAACTATGACGCTGAAATCGGAATGCGCCGTGCTTGTGGACGCGAAGAGCGGAAAAGTGCTGTTCGCTCAAAACGAAAACAAAGTCTCTCCGCCGGCGAGCGTTACGAAAGTTATGACAATGCTGCTTGTAATGAAAGCTATTGATGAAGGCAAAATAACGCTTGACGACGAGGTTACAATAAGCGAATACGCCTCAAAGATGGGCGGAACGCAGCTGTTTATTGAACCCGGAGAAAAATTAACCGTGCGGGATTTATTATACGGAGTATCGGTTGAGAGCGCGAACGACGCGGCAACGGCTCTGGGCGAATATATTGCGGGCAGCAACGACGCGTTTGTAGCCATGATGAACGATGAAGCCAAACGGCTGGGGATGAAAAACACCGTATTCAAAAATGCTAACGGTCTACCTGAAGACGGTCACGTAACTACCGCGTATGATATTGCGCTGATGTCATGCGAGCTTGCTAAATACGACCAGATATTTACCTTTACAAAAACGTGGATGGTAGATGTAAAAGTAGGAATGAACGATGAAATTACAAGAACTCTTGCAAATACCAACAAGCTGCTTGTTAAAGATAAAGCGATAGACGGACTTAAGACCGGATATACAACTGACGCATTGTATTGCATAAGCGCAACTAAGAAACAAGGCGATTTGCGCCTTATAGCTGTTATTATGCGCGCGCCGTCGGCTGACGAGAGATCTTCGGATGTTTTAAGTTTATTAAATTACGGATTTGCAAATTACGAAGGAAAATATTATGTTAAAAAAGGCGATAAAGTAGCAGACGTAAATGTAAACCGCGGTCACACAACAAGCATTGAAGCGGTTGCCGATAGTGACATATACGATATAACAGCTAAAGGCGCCAAAGACAACGCTGAAATAAAAATTGATGTTCCTAAAAAAATAAACGCTCCCATAAAAACAGGTGATGTGCTCGGAACTATGACAGTTACTAAAGATGGAGCTGAACTCGGCAAATGCAATATAACGGCGAAGACAGACATAGCAAAGACGAGCATATTTAAGTATATAGGCAGGACTGTTAAAAGCTTCTTTAAAGTAAATACGGTTAAATAAACTTCTTAAAATACATCAGCTTATAATATATAATAATAAATAAATAATTATTTTAAATGGTTATTGAAATAAATGTTAAAATAAAATATAATTTTTACGTTTGAGTACTAAATGAGGTTTTGTATGAAAATAGCCTTGGACGGACCTGCCGGAGCAGGCAAAAGCACAGTTGCGAAAGAACTTGCTAGAAAATTAAATTACACATATATAAATACGGGAGCGCTGTATAGGGCATATACTTTAAAAACGCTGCAAGAAAATATTGATCTGGATAATTTGCAAATGCTTACAAATTCTTTAGAAAATACAACAATAGACATTGTCGGAGAAGACGTGTATTTAGACGGTGAGAATGTAAGCGGCAAAATATATAATCCTACTATAGACAAAAACATTTCAAGAGTAGCGGACAATAAAACCGTGCGCGCGTATTTGAAAATTATTCAAAACGACCTTATTTGCAAAAATGAAAACATTATAATGGAAGGGCGGGATATTGCGACAATAATACTTCCCGACGCCGACTATAAATTTTTCATAACAGCAGGTGTAGAAGTGCGCGCTAAAAGGCGCTTTGAGCAAAATGAACAAAAAGGCATAAAAAGCGATTATGACGAAATTTTAAAAGATATTATAAAGCGGGATGAGGACGATAAAAAAAGAGAAATTGCCCCGCTTGTAATTTTGCCCGAAAGTATTGTAATTGACAGCTCAAATATAACTCCGCAGCAAACGGTAGAAGAAATATTATGCATAATGAAAAAGTAGAAAAAAGATCAGGGTTTTATATTTTCCTCTCCATAATAGCAAAAGCGTTTGAAAAACTGTTTTTTAATATAAAAATTCAGGGCCTTAATACGTTGCCGTTAGGGCAGAAAGCTATATTGTGCGCAAATCATACAAGCAATATAGATTCAATTATTTTGATGATACGCTGCAACAGAAACATTTACTTTCTTGCGAAGAAAGAACTTTTCAAAACAAAGTTTTCCGCATGGTTTTTTGAAAAACTCAACGTTATTTGCGTGGACAGGCAGGGTACTGACGCTGCGGCAATAAAAAAAGCTCTGCGCGTTTTAAAAGACGAAAAACTGCTCGGAATTTACCCGGAAGGAACAACAAAAAAAGGCGGAAAACAATTAATAGAGCCCAAAGCAGGGGCGCTGATGATCGCGCTTGCCGCAAAAGCGCCTATTATACCTGTAGCGATATACGGAAAATATAAATTCAGAGGAAAAGTAATTATAAAAGCAGGGCAGCCGATATATTTTAACGAGTATTACGGCCAAAAATATAAAACAGAAGAGCTGGTGCAAATAACTCAGGATAGGGTTATGAGCAAAATAAAATCAATGCTCGAACAGGCAAAGGACGAGTTAAATTGAGAGATGTGACTGTTGCAAAAACCGCCGGGTTCTGTTTCGGAGTAGACAGGGCTATAAAAAAACTGGATGATGTACTTAATAAGTACCCGCTTCCTATTTATACGTTAGGTCCTATTATACACAATAATCAGGTTATAGAAAAATATGAAAAAGCGGGGATTAAAACGGCTGAGGATATAAATCAGATAACTCAAGGCTCGACAGTAGTAATCCGCTCGCACGGAATTGGCAAGGATGAATATGATCGTCTTAAGGAAAAGAACGTCGCAATAATAGACGCAACATGCCCGTACGTGCGCAAAGTCCAGAATATAGTAAACACATATAAAACTGACGGATACAAGATAATAATTATAGGCGATGAGCATCATCCCGAAGTAATAGGGGTTAACGGATGGTGCTGTGATGACGCAATTATAATAAATGATAAAAAAAATATACCAATAATAGAAAAATATGATAAAATATGCGTTGTGGCTCAAACTACCATTATTGAAAGCTTATTTGAAGATATTGCAAACGAGATAAAAAACAGATGCGCGGACGCGAAAATTTTTAACACAATTTGCGCGGCAACCGAAGAACGGCAGAAAGAAGCCGCCGAAATTGCATCTAAGTCTGATATGATGATAGTAGTCGGAGGATACGACAGTTCAAACACTAAAAAACTTGCGGAAATATGCAGACAATATTGTAATAAAGTTACGCATATTGAAACAGCCGAAGAAATAGATTTAAACATATTAAAAGAATGCAATAAGGTGGGGATAACTGCAGGAGCGTCAAGTCCCGCTTGGATTATTAAGGAGGTTGCAGAAAAAAGCATGGAAGAGCAAAACAACATTTTACAACAGTATGAGGAAACATTCAAAAGATTCAAACCGGGCGATATTGTAGAAGGTGAAATTATCTCGGTAAACAGCGACAGCGTTGTTATGAATATAGGCGGCAAAAGTGACGGGATAGTAAAAAAAGACGAGTTTATGCAGGATTTGTACGAAGACCTTATGCGCACCGCCGCAATTGGCGACAGATGCAAAGTAATGGTAATATCAACAAACGACGGAGCGGGCAATTTAGTTTTATCAAAACTAAAAGTTGATGAAATAGAAGCCAAAGAAAAACTTCAGGAGAAATTCGACGGAGAAGAAATTCTTACCGGCACAATTTCTAAAGTAGTAAAAGGCGGCGTAATGGTGGATTTAGGAAGCTTATCAGCGTTTATGCCGGCGTCATATTATGATATAAAATTTGTAAAAGACTTAAACGCGCTTGTAGGAAAAAGTATTACAGGCAGAATAGTAGAATATAACCCTGCTCAGAACAGAATAATATTTTCTCATAAAGTGCTGCTTGTGGAAGAAATTGAAAAAAGAAAAGCGGAACAAAGAGCGATAAAAGAAGCTGCTGTAGCGGGGCTTGAACTGGGTCAGATTGTGCAAGCCAAAGTAAAGAACTTTACGGATTACTGCGTATTTGTTGACCTTAACGGAGTAGACGGTTTTATTCACATGTCAGACCTTACATGGAAAAGCATTAAAAAGCCTTCCGACGCGTTAAGCGCGGGGCAGGTAGTACAGGCGAAAATTACAGAGCTCGACAAAGAAAACTTTAAAATTAAATTAAGCATAAAAGACCTTACTCAAAACCCGTGGGAAGTATTTAAAAAGAAATATAACGAAGGCGATAAAGCGACGGTTAAAATAACGTCTCTTGCAAATTACGGAGCTTTTGCGGAAATAATACCCGATCTTGAAGGGCTTATCCACATTTCGCAGTTCGCGCATACAAAAATAGATAAACCTGAAAGCATGTTAAAAGTCGGCGACGAGATTGAAGTGCTTATTACAAAAATAGACGACGCAAGCAAAAAAATATCACTAAGCATAAAAGACTTAACGCCTGCGCCTAAGAAAAAAATTGAGAAAAACAAAAAAGTCTATTCCGATGATGATAAAGTAACGATAGGTGATTTGTTCGGAAAAATAAAAATAGACTAATTTGAACAAAATAATTGAGGAACTTCATATGTTCCTTTTTTTATTTCCCTAAAATTTATGAAAATGAATCTAAATAATATATATAATGCTTCTTTATTTGACAAATATTGGATATATAGTGTAAAATATATTAAAAAGTGCCGAAATATCAATATATAATGTAGTGAATTTATTATTATACGGGAAATGTTTATGACAATATACATTGTAAAAAGAATATTCCAGGCTATTATCGTAATATTATTTGTTACTTGTATTACTTTTATTTTAATGAACTTAATACCGGGCGGTCCTTTTTTAAGCGAAAAAGCTCCAAACGCTGAAGTTATAAAAAATTTAGAGTCGAAATACGGGCTTGATAAGCCTACTGTTGTTCAATTAAAAAATTATCTTGTCGATTTATCGCACGGCGATATGGGAATAAGCTACAAAATCCAAAAAAACAGAAATGTAACGGATATAATTTCAGAGACATTTCCTATTTCATTAAGAGTGGGAGCAATTGCACTTTTATGGTCAGCTGTTGCAGGCATTGCTTTGGGATGTGTAAGCGCATACTATAAAGACAGACGTACGGATAAAATTGTAAATTTCATAACGTCACTGGGGACAGCTGTTCCCAGCTTTGTTTTTGCTACGGTGTTATTAATCATATTTTGTGTAAAAATTAAATTATTACCCTCAGTCGGTCTATACAGCGCCAGCTCATATATTCTGCCTTGTTTTGCACTGGGGTTTTTCCCGATGTGCTACATAGCAAGGCTTGAACGTGCGAGCATGGCGGACGAGCTTTTCAAAGACTACATAAAAACAGCAAAAGCCAAAGGATTAAAAGAGAGTAGAATAATATTCAAGCACGCTCTAAAAAACGCGATAATACCCGTGTTATCATATTTAGGACCTCTTGCAGCGGGAATACTTACAGGCGGCATAGCAGTAGAAAGCATATTCAACATACCGGGGCTCGGAAAATATTTCATATTAAGCATTACCGCAAGAGATTATCCCCTTATTATGGGTACGACAATATTTTTCGCGGCATTTATAGTATTAATGACATTAATAACAGATATAATCTGCGCTGTTATCGATCCGAGAATAAACTTTGCGAAAGGATCGAAAAAAGCGGCATGAATAAAATTTTAACGCTCCAGCCTGATATATCATTTAACGAAGACGATTTTGCAAAGATAAATGCTGAAGATCTATCAGCAAATAATAACAGCGGACATTTAAAAAGCACTAAAGGATCAAACGCGGTAAAGCTGTTAATAAAAAATAAAGCTGCCGTTATATCAATATGCATAATATTAATACTTGCGCTATTTTCGTTTTTAGGTCCGCTGATATCAAAATATACGTACTACGAGCAATTAAGAGGATTTGAAAATTTATACCCGAGCTTTTCACATCCTTTCGGAACGGATAGCCTTGGGAGAGACATAATGGTGCGGGCTATGTACGCGACGAGAATATCAATTTTAATAGGGATTGTATCAAGCATAATTGTACTAATAATAGGCACGATTTACGGCGCGGTTTCGGGCTATTTCGCGGGAGCTGTTGACAATGTGATGATGCGCATTGCGGACCTTGTTTACTCAATACCGGATGTGATAGTCGTTATCCTGCTTTCAATAGTATTAAAACAGCCTCTTTATGAACTGTTTAACAACAGCCAAAGCGCATTTGTAAAAAGCTTCGCGTTATTAGGCCCGGGCGTTATTGCTATATTTGCGGCGTTTGCGCTTTTATACTGGGTTACAAACGCAAGAATTATCAGAGGGCATGTGCTTGTTTTAAGAGAGACGGATTATATAACTGCCGCCAAAGCTTTAGGCTGCGGCAGAGCAAGAATTATTAGAAAACACATAATACCAAACTGCGCAAGCCAGATGATAGTAACAACTTGTTTAATGATACCCAGCGCTATATTTTTGGAATCTTTCCTTTCGTTTTTGGGATTGGGAGTAAGCGCGCCGATGACATCGCTAGGAAGCATGATAAACGAGGCGATGGACGGTATGTACACATATACTTACAGACTCGTCATACCATGCGTTATTTTATGCGTTCTTATATTATGTCTAAACGTTTTGGGCGATAAATTGCGCGATGCGTTTGATTACGGTCAAAAGGCGAAAATAAATGAAGAATAAAGAAAAAGCATTGCTTGATATAAAAAATTTAAATATATCTTACAGAACAAAAAACGGCGAAGCTAAAGCGGTCAGAGACGCAAGTATTACTATATCGCAAGGAGAAATTATAGGAATAGCGGGTGAATCAGGAAGCGGTAAAAGCACACTCGCAAACGCCGCGGCAAGGCTTCTTGATAAAAGCGCAAAAGTTATAAGCGGAGAAATTGTATTTGAAGATACGGATATTTTAAAGCTGACTGAAGCGCAAATGCAAAGCATACGGGGAGCAAAGATAGGGATGATTTTTCAAAATCCCGCATCAAGCTTTAACCCTGTATATACAATAGGCAACCAGATTATTGAAGCGCTTACTTGTCATATAAAACTGACCCGAAAACAAGCGCATGATAAAGCGGTAATTATGCTTAAAACAGCAGGGCTTGAAAACGCTGAATATATAATGAAACAATATCCGCACCAGTTAAGCGGGGGTATGCTGCAAAGGGCGATGATTGCAATGGCGCTGATGTGCAGCCCTAAGCTGCTTATAGCGGATGAGGCCACAACGGCGCTTGATGCTTCGGTTCAGGCGCAAATATTAAGACTTTTAAAAGATATCAGTATACAAGAAAACATAAGCATTATGTTTATTACTCACAACTTACTGGCATTGAAACAGATATGCGACAAAATTGCGGTGATGTACGGGGGAAGAATAGTTGAGACAGGCTCAACAGATGAAATATTTACCGCTCCGGCTCATCCATACACAAGAGGACTCATAGATTGTATGCCTGATATAGGCTCGCACGAAAGATATTTAAAAACATTGCAAGGAGAGCCTGCAGACATACTACGCGTTTTCAAAGGATGCGAGTTTGCGGAAAGATGCCCTGAATGTATGAAAATATGCATAAAACAAAAGCCGCCAAAAACGCAATTAAGCGAAAATCATTTTGCATCATGCTGGATGCATTGCAAGGCGGAGGTGAAAATCAGTGAACAATGCTGAGTTTTTAATTGAAGCCAGAGACTTAAATAAAAAATTTAAAATAAAAACAGGGTTTAAAATCAATTACATAAACGCAGTAGAAAACGCAAATTTCGGCATAAAAAAAGGAAAAACACTAGCGGTTATAGGAGAATCGGGAAGCGGCAAAACTACGCTTGGACGCACGCTGCTAAGGCTAACGGAGCCTGACAGCGGAAAGATAATATATGACGGAAAAGATATTACAAAAGAAAAAATGAAACCTTACAGGAAAAAAATGCAGATTATCTTTCAAAATCCATCGTCGGCTCTTGATCCTAAAATGACAGCGAAGCAGATAATCGTCGAAGCTTTAGGCGTACACAAGATTGCAAAAGATAAAAAAGAGCAAAACGAAAGAATTGCCTGCCTCCTTGCGCAGATGGGGATAAATAACGCATATGCAGACAGATATCCGCATGAGTTTTCGAAAGGACAGCAGCAGAGAATAACCATAGCGAGAGCTCTTGCGGTTGAGCCTGAATTTATTGTATGCGACGAGCCCACAAGCGCGCTTGATATGTCAATTCAGTCGCAGATAATAAATCTGCTTATGAAACTTCAGCAAGATAAAGACATTGCGTATATGTTTATATCTCACGATTTGGCGCTTGTGAAATACATCTCGGATGAAACAGCTGTTATGTATATGGGCAGCATTATAGAAAAATCTAAAAGCGCAGAGATTTATTCAAACCCGGCTCATCCTTATACCATAGATTTGCTGAACTCTTATTCGCAAGACGACAAAGCATATAATTTTATGCATTTTAAGAGTCCGCATCACAACAACGGTTTAAATAAATCAGCAGGACAAAAAGGGTGCGCTTATGCCGTAAAATGCAAATATGCGAAAGATATATGCAGGCAAATAAAGCCTGAAATGTTACAAATTACAGCCGACCACTACTGCTCTTGTCATCTTTTATGAAATTAAAATAGATAAAATTTATTTGCAGAAATATAAAAGGAGAATAAGATGAAGATATTTAAAAAACTTATAACATTATTACTTGTATTATGCTTGATATTTTCATTTACGGCATGCAAAAAAACAAGCTCGGAGCAGCTTAACTTAAATGTATGCTTATCAAGCGAACCAGAGACTATTGACCCTGCGCTTAACTCGACAGTTGACGCAGC
>JAAZOI010000324.1 GCA_012797825.1 Eubacteriaceae bacterium
ATGATCTTGAATTTAACATATACTCTCTTCCTAAGCCCGATATGGTTTTTTTTCTTGATATGCCGCTTATTGATACTAAAATTCTCACAAAAGACAGGGCTAACAAAATAACAGGCGCAAGTAAAAAAGACATTCACGAAACAGATGAAAACCACTTAAAAAGCGCTTACATAACATCACGCGAGCTTATAGAGAAATACGGATGGATAAAAATCAATTGCGTAAAAGACGGCATAATACTGTCTATAGACGATATTGCGCGGGATGTATATAATGAATTTATAAAAAGAGGTGGGATGGCATGAAACTAATAATTGCAATAGTGCAAAAAGAAGACGCTGCTGATCTTTCATCCACGCTTATAGAAAACGGGTTTTATGTAACCAAGCTGTCAACAACGGGAGGGTTTTTAAAGGAAGGCAATGTGACTTTCTTAATAGGAGCCTCCGAAGAAAAAATCGAGGAAATAAAATCCATTATAAAAGATACATGTAAATCAAGGGATATGGTAATATCCAATCCTACTCCTTATCCGCTTTCGGAAGGTTCGGATATTAATTTCGGGCTGACTACAAAAATAGGGGGAGCGACAATATTCATACTTAACATTGATGAGTTTGAAAAATATTAAAAGCAATGTTTGAAAATTTGTATGTACCCGATAATATTAAAAACACTTTATCTTTATCTGTAGAAAACAATAAAATATCTCATGCGTATTTATTCTGCGGAAAAGACGAAAAGACTGTTGCCGCCGCCGCTGAGGAATTTGCCAAAGCTGTATTATGTAAAAATGCGCATAAACCGTGCAATGAGTGCTCAAGCTGCAAAAAATCCGATTTCGGCTCTAATCCCGATATTATTAAAATATTTCCGCAGGGAGCAAGCATTTCAATTAAGCAGATTAAACAAGATTTGATAAAGACTATAAAAATGCTTCCTTATGAATCCGATAAAAAAATATATATAGTATATAATGCCGACACCATGCAAAAACCTGCCCAGAACAGCCTTTTAAAAACATTGGAAGAAGCAAATAATTATGCTATAATCATCTTATGCGCCGCATCAAAAAACTCGTTTTATCCCACTATTTTATCCAGATGTCAAACTTATGATTTTACGGAATATGTGCAAAATGAGAAAGTAGCGGATATTGTGTTTAAAACGCTTGAATGCGCCGCAAGGGATGATTATGAAGCGCTTATGGAAGGCTGCCATGTATTATCTGAAGAAAATTTTTCGGATGTGCTTATGCAGATATCTTCGGCTTTGCGAGACATTATGGCGTACAGCTTAAGCAAAAACAAAAATATCATTATTAATAAAGCAAAAACAGATAAAATTATACGCATGTCGGAAATTTACAATACGGACAAGCTGAAAAAAACGGTAGATTACATATACGATATCAGAATAAACGCGTCAGCGAACAGAAAACTGATAATAGAATCCATATTTTTATATTTGGGTATCTGATTGGAGAAAAATGCAAAAAGTTATAGGAATTAAGTTTAAACCGGCGGGAAAAATTTATTATTTTAATCCCAATGAAATAGAAATAAATAAAGGCGATTATGCCGTTGTTGAAACCGCGAGAGGCACCGAATACGGAGAAGCGGTAACAGAGATAAAATACGTAACGGATGAAGAGCTTGTCGCTCCGCTTAAGCCGGTTATTAGAAAAGCGAGCGATGACGACAGAAAAATATACCTGAGCAATAAAGAAAAAGCCAAAGAGGCGTTAACGATATGCGAAAAAAACATTGAAAAGCATAACCTTAATATGAAATTAATAGACGCGGAATACACTTTTGACAAGACAAAGATAATATTTTATTTTACCGCGGACGGAAGAGTTGATTTTAGAGACCTTGTAAAAGATTTAGCCGCTATATTTAAAATAAGAATAGAATTAAGACAAATAGGCGTGCGCGACTAGACAAAGCTTTTTGAAAGCCTCGGACCGTGCGGACGGCCTATATGCTGTTCTAAATGGATGGGTGATTTTAACCCTGTATCAATTAAAATGGCAAAAGAACAAAATTTATCATTAAATCCGAGCAAAATTTCGGGCATATGCGGCCGACTCCTGTGCTGCCTGAAGTATGAGCATGAAACTTATAAGGAAGAGCTTAAAAATATGCTTCCGATAGGCGCGAAAGTCAAAACCGAAGACGGGGAAGGATTTATAGAAAAAGTAAATGTTCTTTCAAAACGCTATTCCGTAAGGCTTTTAAGCGTGGAAGGGCTTTTAAAAGAATATCCCGCTGATGACGTTAAAATGCTCGGAAGCTCAGAAGAGCTTAAGCGTTTAAGAGAAATAAGCTATGAGAACTTAACGCCTGATGAAATAAAAGAGCTTGAAAGACTCGAAAAAGAATTTGATAACAATTCATTATAATAATAAAACGAATGGGTTTGTTTATCAATAAATTTTCCAAACTTAACTTTTTGATATAAATTTATCAATGCGAAGAATAATATGTAAATTAATGTAAAATAACTATTGATAAAATAAATATCATTAGTATATAATAAGAAACAGTAAAAAGCCTTAAGGGGGTGTACGACGATGGCATACATAATAACAGATGCATGTATCGCTTGTGGAGCATGTGAATCAGAATGTCCTGTAGGAGCTATAAGCGAAGGTGCTGGCAAATACGAGATAGACGCTGATGCTTGCTTAGACTGCGGATCATGCCAAAGCGTTTGTCCGGTAGATGCGCCACAACCGGAATAATATATCACTTATAAGGCCTCCGCGAGAGGTCTTATTTTGTTTATAGGTGTTTATGGAAGAATACAGAATTGATGATTTGCAAATAGCCAATTTATTTTTAAAACAAGATCCGAACTTATTTTGCTTTGGTACGGACGCTGTGCTGCTTGCAAATTTTGCCTCAAAATTTATTAAGCCTGAAAGCGCTGTTATTGATTTGGGATGCGGTAACGGCATAATTCCCGTGCTTCTTACGGCAAAATGCAAATCAGCAAACATTAACGGGCTTGAGATAAACCCTCAATGCGTAAAGCTTGCACGTGAGAATGTTGTCTTAAACAACCTGCAAAACAGAATAAAAATTTTTTCCGGCGATATTAAATCTCCCCCAGAAGAAATAAAACCGTCAACTTTTGATGTTGTTATAAGCAACCCCCCTTATATTCAGCATAAAGACGGCGCGAAAAATAACAACGAACATATAGCCTGTGCTAAGCATGAAGTGTTTTGTACGCTTAAAGATGTTATAAATTGCGCGGACAAACTGCTCAAATGCGGAGGCGTTTTCGCTATGATTCACCGCACTCAAAGGCTCTCTGAAGTCATCTGCTTAATGCACGAATATAAAATCGAGCCGAAAGAAATTATAATGATTCATCCCAATAAAAATAAAAAATCCAATCTGTTTTTAATAAAAGGCTTAAAAGGCGGAGGGGTATGGTGCGACGTTCTGCCTCCTGTTTATATATACGACGAGAACGGCAATTACACAAGTCAGGTTAAAGATATTTATGAAATTGATAAATGATATATGTTATAATATATTTTAAAAAAGGAGGAAGAAATATGGCATACATTGCGCTGTACAGAAAATACAGACCGAAAACATTTGAAGACATTATAGGACAAGATCATATAACTTCCACTTTGATAAACCAGATAAAACTTAACAGAACTTCTCACGCTTATCTGTTTTGCGGTATAAGAGGCACTGGCAAAACATCTGCCGCGAAAGTGTTTGCCAAAGCTTTAAACTGCACAAACTCAGCAGGCGCGGAACCGTGCGGAGTATGCGGCTGCTGCGTTGCGCAGGATAATGACGCTGCAGCGGATGTTATTGAAATTGACGCGGCATCCAACCGCGGCATTGAGGAAATAAGGCAGATAAGAGAAAGCGTGAAATACCGTCCCGTTACTTGCAAATATAAAGTTTATATAATAGACGAAGCGCACATGCTCACTGCCGAGGCGTTTAACGCGCTTTTAAAAACGCTTGAAGAGCCGGCCGAATATGTGGTGTTTATTCTTGCCACAACCGAGCCGCACAAGCTTCCGCAGACAATAATTTCCAGAACACAGAGATACGATTTCAAAAGGCTCAGAACCCAGGACGTGCAAAACCATATATTAAAAATATGTAAAAAAGAAAACATTAATATAACGCCTAAAGCGGCATATAATATAGCGGTATTATCTGAAGGCGCGTTAAGAGACGCTTTAAGCATACTGGATAAATGCGCATCCTACGCTTCTGACAGGGAAGTAAGTGAAGAGCTTGTTAATTTTATTACGGGCAGAGCCGATGATGAGACTATATTTGCAATTGTGCAAAGCACGTTTTATGGTGATATTGAAGGTCTTTTATCCGCGTTAAATTCAGCGCAGGGCAGCGGTAAAGACATATTAACTGTTTTAGACTCAATAATAGCGTTTATAAGGGAAATTATCATTTGCAAGAATTCGGAAGAAGCTGAAAAAATGCTGAACAGAAGCGAGAAAACGCTTGAAAACATGAAAGCTTTATCGCTGTCATTAACGGCTAAGGAGCTAATAAAGGGGCTTGATTTGCTTCTTGAAGCGCAAAGCAGAATAGCTTTTGCGCAAACCCCTATTTATGTTTTAGAATGCGCTCTGATGCTTATAGCATCAAGCAAAGATATCTCCGGCGGGCAAATATCACCGGCAGTCAAAACCCCGCAAGAAGACGTAAAGCCAAAACCGCAGCCGGTAAGGCAGGATTCTTATATGTCACCCGCAATTAAACCGGATGATATAAAATCCGCGGAAGTCAAATCTAATAACGCAAAACCCTTTGAAAATAAAAAGAGCGATATTACTTCTGCAAAAAAACCTGTAAAAAGCAATAAAGAATTAAAAGATAAGCTCACAGCAAAGCTTTATGAAAAATATCCGCTTATAGCAATAGGCGTTGAAAAAGCCGATATGCTGTTATCTAATAATGAATTGACAATAAGCGCGGAAGAATATGTTTATTCAATGATATGCGAAGATAAAAAGCATAAGGATTATATTGTATCAAGCGTCAGAGAAATCTTAGGAACAAACGATGCAATTGTAAATATAACTGTAAAAAATGACGTGATAAAACAAGCCAAAGAGGCTTTCGGCGATATATTAAAAATTGAGGAGTGAACAAAATGGCGAATAATAAATTCAAAGGCGGCATGCCGCAGGGCGGGAACATGAACAACTTATTAAAAC
>JAAZOI010000325.1 GCA_012797825.1 Eubacteriaceae bacterium
ATTGCAAGATTGCTCGCTTCGCTAAGAGTGCCTACACCTTCAATTACAGCTTGTCCGTCGGAAATAACCGCATTTACTTTTGGATCGGAAATTACTTTTCCGTCCAGCGTTATATAAATAATCTGCCCGTAATATTTTTGCGTAGCGTCGGCAAACAGTTTTTTCCCTTCTGAGCTGAAAGTGAGGCTCACAACAGCTTCCTTGGTGCCGCTTGAATTTGTCTGATAAACGCCTTTGGCGTCAGTAACGACATCACCCGTAAACAACACAGTTTTTTTATCGGGCGCCAAAAATTCCAGCTGCGCTGTTTTGCCTATAATTTCAAGAGCCTGCTCTTGATCCGCTATATCAGGAATTGATATACGGATTCGATTTGTTCCTTGTTTTGTAATGGTAGGTTCCTTTACCCCCAGCGCATCAATACGCTCCCTGATTGTAGCGATAGATCGGTCAACCGCATCACTGTCTGTTGTCGTTGAAGTATCCGCTTCAAGCACCACATAAACGCCGCCTGTCAAATCAAGCCCGTAATTAATCGAGTCAATAACCGGCGGAATATCATAGTATCCGACAATTTTGCTTAAGGGAATTCCGAAAAATATAACTGCCAATACAAGTATAAGAATCAATAAAATAACTGTCAGTTTAACAGTATTTTTTACATTCATATTTGTGTCCTCTTTTTCTGTTAATAAACCATTTTATATTTTAATATAATATCTTTAATATTATAATTATAAATCTTAATTATTAATATAGTCAACTCTTAGATTGAATAACTTTAATCATTAAAGCATATTCGAGTCTTTTTTTAAGCATTTCGCATGCAAGATTATCACTTTTATGTATATCGTTATTAGCTTTATAGCCGGATGCATAGCATCCCCCGCCGCAGTGATATTTTGCCCAGCAATTTTTGCACTCTTCTTTAGTTAAAATACTTGTCTGGAAAAAATCCTGTCCTATTTCTTTATTTATAATTCCGTCAAATACATTGCCCAAATAAAATTCTTCAATTGAATCGAATTGATGACACGGGTATAATTTGCCGTCCGGCGATACCGCCATGTAGTCAGTCCCCGCTCCGCATCCGGAAATTTTTTTATAAACACATGGAGATGAATTAATGTCAATATTAAAATGAAAAAACAAGAATTCTCTATCAGTGCCTTTTCTGCTTATATATTCCTGCGCAATTTTATCATATTCTCTGTCAAGTATATCCAAATCTTTTTCTGATAATGAGTATTTAAATCTCTCGTCACTGCTTACAGGCTCAACCGAAATATTTTTTATACCCAAATTTGACATATCTATTACATCTTGTGAAAAATCTTTGTTTAGCGCCGTGTATGTTCCTCTTACATAATACTCTTTGTCTTTTCTTTTTTTAATAAAATCAAGTATGTTTTTTATAATTATGTCGTAGCTTGCTTGTCCGTTTTTTTGCGGGCGCATTGCATCATGAATTTCCGCTCTTCCGTCAAGACTTAATACTACATTGTCCATGTGCTCGTTTAAAAAGTCGCTTATTTCGTCATCTAATTTCAGCGCATTGGTAGTCAATGTAAATTTAAATTTCTTGCCGCATTCCTTCTCGCGTTGTTTTGCGTATAATACCGTTTGCTTAACAACATCAAAATTAAGCAAAGGCTCGCCTCCGAAAAAATCAATTTCTAAATTATGCCGTTTACCGCTGTTATTTATTAGAAAATCAATTGACGCTTTAGCAACATCAATTCTCATAAGCGCTCTTTTACTGTTATAACTTCCTTGAGATGCAAAGCAGTATTTGCATCTTAAATCGCAGTCATGCGCGATGTTTAAACAAAGCGCTTTTATTATCCCGAAGTTTTCACCAGGTTTATAATTTTTTTCTTTTTCAAATATTAAATTTTCATCAATCAGATTTCTAAGCTCAGATATTGTTTCTTTTAAATCTGTAATATTGTATTTACCATTAAATATTTCTATTATTTTTTCATCATTCTCAGAATTAATATATTCTAAAACATCGTATGCAAGAGCGTCTGATTCAAATAAAACTCCGCTTACATTATCATATATAATATACAACCCGTTTTTATAAAATTTATGCAACATATTCTGCCTCTCTTAAAA
>JAAZOI010000027.1 GCA_012797825.1 Eubacteriaceae bacterium
CAATACGCTGAAAAAAATGTCTTTACGCATTACTGAACTCGAAAAATTAATTTCACATACAGAATACGTAATTAAAGAAGCAGAATCTATAATATGTATGCCGGATTTTTATAAAGAAACATACAGCAAGGATTTGTTGGAAGAATACAAAAATAATAAAATATTATTGGAACAATATGAAAATGAATGGCTCGAATTGACGGAGAAGCTAATTTAAATATGCTATTATTTAAAGCAGATAAAAAAAGCAGCCTTGTAAGGCTGCTTTTGTGCATATTAGTCTGAAGGAGATTCTTCCGTTGAAGGTGTGGTAGTTGTTCTTGAATCTGTCCTTAATGGTTCCTGCGTCCACTGAGCCGCAGTAATACCGTATACTTGTTTTATAAGAGCTACTCGCTGCGCCTGATTGATAATCCAATAAGAAACACCATCCCTTGAACCATAATAGCCCGGGAATGTATATGTTTTAATATTATTTACATCAATATCCTTCGCGGTTGCCGCAAGCGATGTAAGCTGTGCAAAGCTCATATTTGTATACATATTGTCTTTAATAGAATTATAAATTTTAGGCAGCAACATGAGTTTGTTACCTTTTTTGACCTGATCAAACAGCGCTTTCAACAGTTTTTGCTGCATCCCCGCCCTTTCAATATCGCTTCCTGCTGCATTTCTGTCCCTTGCCAGTAATACAAAGTGCTTTCCATCTAGAAGCTGAGGGCCTTTATGCACTCTGACAGTGTGATTGGCGTATATATCATAAGGAACATCATACTGTACTCCGCCTACGGCATCTACAATCTGTACAGCCGAATCCATATCAATACATACATAATAATCTATTGGCACTCCGCCAAGCAACGCGCTGACTGTCTGAGTAAGACAATCTACACCGTTGTCAAAGTCATTGTCTTTATTTCCGTAAATCGAGCCGTAATACATGCATGCGTTTACTTTAGTTTTGCCTCTGTTTCCGTACAGAGGAACATAAGTATCACGCGGTACCGATACCATTGAAACTGCTTTTGTTTGAATATTAAGGCTTACAAGTATTATCGTGTCTGGTCTGTATATATCACTGTAATCGCCGCTATCTTCACGCGCTGCATTTCTGTCTATGCCAAAAACCAGGATGTTAACCACGTTTTTATCGAAGTTCTCAGCGGCATTAAGCCCTTTGGACACATTAACTTTGTTTGAAAATTTATCATCTGCATGCTGTAAGGAATCTTTGTTTCCGGCAATTTTGTTAATATAACCAAACCCTACTATACCTATTACCAATAAAGATACTAAAATAGATACAATGACTTTAAACCATCTTCGTTTTACAATAGGAACCTTTTTATAGCTGCCGTAATTAAATGCGTCGGCATCATCTGATTCATTAAGATAGCTGTTATTAAAACTTCCGGTATCGTCATTATTATTGATATTTACTAAATCTTCGTTATTAAATTTGTTTCTTCTCATATTGTTTTCTTCCTGTAAAAAATCGACAAAAAATATTATATCACATATTTTAAAAATTCAAACAGTAAATTTTATTTGTTCCTGTAATAGTTAATTAAACTGCCTGAAAGTATTATTTCTCTTTCCGTATTAGTAAATGATTCCAAATTAAAAATTACTTTATTAATGTTATCATTATTTATAATATATGCATCCACTTGTTTTTGACCGTTTTTAATAGCTTGTTTTATTCCTTTTATAAAAATCCAGTCATTTTTTCCCAGTTCATAACCACCGTTATAAATAAAAGGTATCATTCCCCAATTTATAAGATTTGAGCGATAACGTTTAGTAGCATAAGCTTGCGCTATATTAGCCCCCGCCCCCAAAACTCTCTGACAGGATGCCGCTTGTTCGCGTGCAGAGCCGTCTCCCGGTTTTATTGCATATATTGCGCTTGATATCTGAATGTTCTTCAAGTCCTCAATATTATAATTTAATTCTTTTTTAAGTACATTAAATATTTTTAAAATTTCATCGTTAATTGTACCTTCTATTCTGTCTTGATTAATTTGTTTTACATTTTTTGCATTTTGCACATAATCTTTATCTTTGCGCGATAATGTGAATTCAGCAAGCTTTAACGGATTAGAGCGATAAGAAGAAGTCTCGCCTGACGGTATCAGCTCATCCGTAGTAGTTACAGGATCTTTAATTACTGAAACCACTTTTATAAGCATATCATCGCCCAGCGCAGGCATATCCGGCCAGTCCGCAATATTGGGACCGTAAATAAGACTCTCATCTCTATTTTCTTTTTGCCAGCCGTTATAAATTCTATTTTTATAAATTTCGCTGTTATATGAATATTTTGTTTCGCTGTATTTTACATCAATTTCATTTGCCGCCGTTAAAATCCCCTTATTTGCAGCTGTAGCGGCTATGCTTCTTGCGTCCATTAACGCGACTGATGCATATTGGTTGTCAGCAGGTCTGCTTCCCTCTCTGTTCGGGAAATTTCTTGTAGTATGTCTTATTGACAGCCCTTTGTTGCTTGGAACATCCCCGGCTCCAAAGCAAGGCCCGCAGAACGCGCTTCTTATTGTTGCGCCAGCAAGCATAAGAGTATTTATAGTATTATTTTTAGTTAATTCATACATTACAGGCTGGCTTGACGGATAAACGCTTAGAGAAAACGCGTCATTGCCTATATTTTTTCCTTTTAAAATGTCAGCGGCATATGTTATATTTTCAAACATGCCTCCTGCGCATCCGGCAATGACTGCCTGTGAACATAAAAACCCGTTTGGAGTTAGTTTATCTTTCAACGTAAAATCGATACTGCCGCCTAGCTGTTCTTTGCCTTTTTTATCAATAATTTCTATAATATCATGCGCGTTTTCCTTAAATTCTTTTATGCTGTATACATTTGAATGATGAAACGGAAGCGCGATATTAGGTTTGATTTTTGATAAATCAACATATACGCACCCGTCGTAGTACGCTGTATTGGCAACAGTCAATTCTTTATAGTCATTTTCTCTGTTATGAACGGTTAAATACTGTTTTACTTTATCATCAGTTTTCCAAACTGAACTTAAACAGGTAGTTTCCGTAGTCATAACATCTATTCCCATTCTGTATTCAACGCTGAGTTTATCAACGCCGTCTCCTGTGAATTCCATTATCTTATTTTTAACATATCCGTTTGCAAATGTCGCTTTTATTATCTCGAGCGCCACATCCTGAGGGCCTGTCCCGTATGGCGGTTCTCCTGTTAAATAAACGCAAACAACTTCGGGATATTCAATATCATATGTTCTTTTTAAAAGTTGTTTTACCAGTTCGGGGCCGCCTTCTCCTATGGCCAAGGTGCCAAGCGCGCCATATCTGGTATGGCTGTCCGAGCCTAGTATCATTTTGCCGCATCCTGCGTAAACTTCTCTCATATATTGATGTATTACCGCTAAATGCGCCGGAACATATATGCCGCCGTATTTCTTTGCGGCGCTTAACCCAAATAAATGGTCGTCTTCATTAATGGTTCCGCCAACGGCGCAAAGACTGTTATGGCAATTAGTAAGTACGTACGGTATATCAAATTTTTCAAGTCCGCTGGCTTTCGCGGTTTGAATAATTCCGACATAAGTAATATCATGAGATGCCAGCGCATCAAATATTATATTAAGTTTCTGCATATTGCCGCTTTTATTATGCTTTTCTAATATTTTATAAGAAATTGTATTCTTTTTTAAATCATCCTGATTATATTCCTTATATTTTATATCATCTTGCGATATAATTTTATTGTTATCCAGATAAATACCTGTATCATATAGTTTGATCATAAAATCTCCTCAATAACTGTAAATATAATGTAATATTAACATAAAAAACCGTTTTATAAAAGCTTATACATATAATACCTTTATAGCTGAACAAATCTGCTTTACATTTTTTGTTATAAATTTTATAATATATCAAATTTATTAAATTTAAATAGATTTTTTTATTGAAAGGATTACATAATGTTTAAAAAAAGAAGCGACGGTAAATATATTACTCTGCCAGATCCGTTTTTTCGCATTATTCCTCATGTAATGTCTACAAGATGTGAGTCTCAGGTATTTTATCAGCATGAATTTGATGTAGCCCCTCTTACAGAATATATCAAGTTAAAAAGGCAGGATAATATAGACATATCATTTCTGTCTCTGTTTATCGCATGCTATGTACGTACTATAAAAGAGCATCCCTATTTAAACAGATTTATAGCAAGCAGAAGAATTTATTTAAGAAATAATATAGAAATAGTTTTTATGATCAAAAAGCGCCTTGATTTTGAAAGTGATGAAATGGCTGTAAAGATGAGCTTTGACGGAAGCGAAAATATATTTCAGATAAATGAAAAAGTAAAGGTGGAAATCGAAAACAGCATAAAAAATTCATCTGATAACGAAACAGACGCACTTGCGAAAATATTTAATAAACTGCCTAATTTTTTAATTAAAGCCGCGGTAGGCTTATGCAAATATGCGGATAATAATAATTTTCTGCCTAAAAGCATAATCTCGGCAAGTCCGTTTCATTCAAGTATGTATATCACTTACTTGAAGTCAATTAAACTTGACAGAGTATATCACCATTTATATAATTTCGGCACATGCAGCATTTTTGCCGGCATTGGCAAGGCAAATTCTAAATCGCACGGCAAAACAATATCAGTAGGATACACAATAGACGAACGAATCTGCGACGGTTTTTCTCTGTCTAAAGCTTTTAAAACAGTAGAAAACATACTTAAAAATCCCGCTGTATTGGAACAATAATAATTAATTACTATATCTATAAAAAAACTGTCTGCGCATGCAGACAGTTTTTATTTTAATATATTACCCACGGAAGCGGATTAACTGCTGTGCCGTTTTGCCGTACCTCAAAATGTAAATGAGGTCCTGTTGATGCGCCGGTTGATCCTACGTGCGCTATTATCTGACCTGCAACAACATAATCGCCTTTTTTTACGTTCAGCGAGCTGCAGTGCCCGAAAAGCATTGTCACTCCGCCGCCCATATCTATTATTACAGCATTACCGTATCCGCCGTAATATTTTGCAAGTATTACTATTCCGTTGCCCGGTGATATTATCTTTGATTTGTTTGCCGCTCCGATATCAACACCCGAATGGAATATCCTATAGCCGTATATAGGATGAATTCTGTAGCCAAAATTGCTTGTTAAATGCTTGTATCCCGGAGTAGGCCATAAATAGTAACCTTTTTTATTTTGAAAATTTCTGCTTGGATCCATTTCCGCTAAAATCAATTTTTGAATAGCCGCAGATTCCGCTTCTTCTGCCGCCAATTCAGCTTCAAGACCCGATTTATCATCATACATTGCCGCCATAAGATTCTGCTTTTCTTTTTTTGCGTCAACCTGAGTTGCAATTGTATCATTAGATTCTTTTTTTAAATTTTCAAGCGCTATTTTATCATTTTCTATTTTTTGCTTTTTATCGGCAATTTCATTTTCTATTCTTAAAAGTTCATCAAGTATTCCTTTATCATAATTTGTAAGGGTTTTTATTGCATCTATTCTGCTTATAAGATCCGTAATACTTTGCGATGAAAATAAAATCTGAATATAATCCATGCTGCCGTACATATACATTAATCTTATACGCTCATCCGAAATTTTTTTGTGTTCTTCTCGCTCTTGTTCAGCTGCATCAAGCTCTTGCTGAGTTTGGTCAAGGCTTTGCTGTGTAATATTTATTTGGCTGTTCAAGCTATCTATTTCATCTTCAAGTTCTTGTATGCTATCATCAATTTTGTTTATTTCCGCAACAAGAGCATTTATATTGTTTTTTATTTGGGTAATTCTGCTTTTTGTAGCGGCAATTTCATCTTGTATCCTTTTTAATTTTTCCTGGTTCGTTTCTGCATGAACATTTACAGTTGAAGACAGCAGAAACAGCGCAATTAATAGTACACATACTGCTTTTGACTTAATTTTCATCATTTCACATTACCTTTTAAAAATTTACTTACCGAAATAAAACTTCCCCCCGCGCCGATTATCAGTCCGTAAAGTATAAAGCATATTGTTATCTGATAAATAACCGCATTAAAAGGAGCAAGCGATGTGCTTAACGGCAGCACCGAGTTTAGCTGCATAAGCCCTATCATCATTGTATATCCGCCGCGGAGCAGCAATACTGCTGCTATAGCGCCTATTAAACCCAAGACGCTTCCTTCAATAATAAACGGTATTTTAATATAGGAATTGCTCGCGCCGACGTATCTCATAATTTCCACATCGTTGCGTCTTGCATATACTGTTAATTTAATAGTATTATATATTGTGAACAAGCTCACCGCGCTTAATATAGCTACAACGATAAGACTTATCGTATTTATCAGATTATTAAATTTAAGCAAAACAGAAACATACTCTTTGCCATAGACTACATCCGTAACTCCATTATATTCTATAATAGAACTATATACTTGTGAAAGATTATCTGCATTATCAACTTTTATTACATAAGAACGCGGAAGCGGGTTGCCTGTTTGTGCATAACCTTCTAAAAGCGCTTCTTCGCTGCTGTCAAACCATGAAGCAAATTCTTCAAGCGCTTCTTCTTTGGATACATACTTCATTTCTGTAACATGGCTGTTGTTTTGTATATATGTGCCTATTTCGCTTACCTGCTGGTCTGATATATCGTCATTTAAATATACTTTCATTTGCAAATTGCTTTCGACCTCTTTGACTATGTATGAAACGTTAATTGCAATTACTAAAACAATTCCCATAATTATAAGCGCCGCAACAACCGATGCTATGGAAGCAGTACTCATAAGAACATTTCTTTTAATGTTAAGATAGGCGTCTCTTACAAAATTTAATAACGTTCTCAATAGAAATATCCTCCCTGTCTGTCTCCTCTTATTACCCCGTTTTCAAGTATTAACACTCTTTTATTAAAAGAGTCGACAACCTGTTTATCATGAGTTGCCATTATTATAGTAGTTCCCAATGTATTTATATTCTCAAGCAATTTCATAATTCCGAACGACGTGCGCGGATCCAAATTGCCTGTAGGTTCGTCGCATATAAGAATTTCCGGGCCATTTATAATCGCTCGCGCAATTGCCACCCTTTGGCGTTCTCCGCCCGACATTGTTTGCGGGTATCTGTCTTCCATTCCGTTAAGCCCTACAATTTCAAGCACATATGAAACTCTTTTTTTAATTGTTTTGCTGTCGCGTTTTAGCACTTCCATGGCAAATGCCACATTTTCAAAAACCGTTTTTCCTTCCAGAAGCTTAAATTCCTGAAAAACTACTCCCATTCTTCGTCTGAGATGCTGAATTTCATTATTTTTTAATTTATTTACATCTACTTCATTTAAGTATAACGTTCCGTATGTAGGATTAAAATCTTTTAAAATAAGCCTTAAAAAAGTACTTTTACCGGCTCCGCTGGGGCCCACAAGAAAAACAAATTCACCCTTTTTTATATAAATATTAATATCTTTGAGGGCATACTGATCGCTATCGTTATATACTTTTGATATGTTGTCAAACTTTATCATATTTTTCTCCGATTTTGCTTTACTTGAAAGAGCTTAATTTATTAATAGTATCCTTATCCATAATGCCTGATACCTGCAAGCTATTATCTCTCTGGAATTTTTGAACCGCTAATTGCGTATTATCGTCAAATGTTCCGTCTACGGTGCCGCTAAGATAACCTTTGGCAATAAGAATTTTCTGCATTTCCAAAATTACAACACTTTTTTGCCCTTTATTGAATGAATAAGTTTCATTTTTCAAGCTTTGCTGTGTTTGGGCATCCAACTTGCCGCTTTGAATAATGCTTTTATCTTTTTGATATTCGGAAACCGCATCTGTCGTAACGCTGCCGTAATAGCCCGAAGGATAAACGTTCAAATAACCTGTATAAAATAATATAAGCTGGAACTGTTTTATGTCATCTCCGGTTTTGCCTTCAACGTAAGTAATCTGCTCGCCTAACAGGGCGTCATAGGTGGCTTTATCAATTACTCCGGTTACAGTTAAGCCTTTATTTATCTGATATTTATTTATAGCTTCGCTCATCGCGCTATCTAAAACATCAGTGCTTGGCTGTGTCTGAAAATAATTTAAGTAATAAAGCTTGTATTTAAGAGTTAATACCTCTGCGTTTCTGTCATTGATTTTATATATCAATTCATCGGTTGACTTACTGTTATTGTCAGAATTATTAAGTCCCATAAGCGTTTGGAAATCGCTTTTAATGATTGCTTTCATATTCTTGCTGCTTAGATTTACATACGCAGAATATCGTGTTAAATCCTGAGACAGAAACGATGCTCCCGACCACAGCAATATAAGCATAATAAAAATATATAGTATCGCTTTTTTCATATGTATTCCTGACTTATTTATTTAAAATAATCCCTATATTCGCATTTTTGTCATAAATGGGATTTATAATTTCCTTATTGCCCGTAAGAAGCATGCACACGCCCGGCCCGTGTCCCGACTGAATGCAATCTGTATGCACAACAACGCCAACGCTTACATAGCCTTTCCTGTAAGCGACACCGTAACGCGTGTCATGGTCGGAAATCATTATAATATCGCCGAGATTTAATTTATCTATTCCAAACTCGGCTACAGCATCTGCATCCGTTGTCATTATATCATAATCCCCTCTGTGCATTGAGCCTGACCCTATGCCCGAACCCATCAAGTAAGCCGGGATTGAACTGACTATCGGAACATTTAATATTCCGTTACACAATGAGATTTGCCATTTTTCTAATAGCTGAGGCGATAAATTTAAGCATTTAATTTCTTTAATTTCAGTAAATTCAAGACCCTGACCGCATGCCTGTATTTGAATAACGTCACCTATAGCCATTTTTTCTAAATCTTCATTTTTAAACTGCACAAGAACATGTTCTATGCCGCCGTGCGTACCTGATACGTAACCTAAAGCGCCTTTAGCTTCTCCCGAAACTACCTTCGCTTCATTGCCTACGCATGATATCGTGTTTAATGCTTCATTGAATTTTGTATCCGAGTTTTTGATGCTGACTCCGGGTTCTATATGGTCCCCTACCCAGCCAAATGCGCTGTCGCCGATTTTAACATTATATACTATTCCGCCTACGCCCGGAAGCACAAGAGCCTCGCCTTCGCTGCTTACTCTATATGCCCCAGCTCTTGGCGGATGCGCTATTTCTCCGCACACAGACTGAATTACAAGTCTGTCTTTATTAGATTTAATCATAATATGTCCTCTATATATATACTTTCGACTATATTCTACACTAAATGTTGAATAATTACAACCTTTTACAAGATTGTTACAAATAAAAAATAGCATATATATAAGACATGCTATAATAATGTTTATTAGTTATGATAAAAAGAAGGCATTATATGAAAAAATATAATAAATATATTTTAATTATAATAATTGTTATATGCTTAATATCTTATAGTATTTACTCTATGTTTTTTGATATTCAAAGGTTAAACGGTGAAGAAATAATAAACATATCAACTTCACCAGATGGGAATTACACACTTATAATGTATGTAAACAACGGCGGAGCCACAGTTGATTTTGCAGTATTGGGCTCGATAAAAAATAATTTGACAAATGTTAATTGGAATATTTATTGGCAATACCATTGCAATGAAGTCGATGTTTACTGGGTAAACAATGATACCGTAATAATTAACGGCATACAGCTAAACGTTGTCAAAGACACTTATGATTGGCGTAAAATAAAAGAATAATGTTTCATTATTAATTTTATTTTTATCACACCGAAAAATGCTGTAAGAATTGTTTTATGCGCTCGCTTGAAGGATTTGTAAATATCTTCTCGGCTGCGCCTTCCTCAATAACTGTGCCGTTGTCCATAAAAACAACCCTATCCGCAACGTCGCGTGCGAAGCTCATCTCATGAGTGACTACAACCATAGTCATTTTTTCTTTTGCAAGGTTTTTTATTACCCTTAGTATCTCAACTGTCAGTTCCGGATCAAGCGCGCTTGTGGGTTCGTCAAAAAACAGTACCGCCGGCGAAAGAGCAAGAGCTCTCGCTATTGATACTCTTTGCGCCTGACCGCCCGATAACTGATATGGGTATGCGTTTGCTTTATCGGAAAGGTTCATTTTTTCAAGCAGCTCGTAAGCTTTGTTCTGAGCTTCTTGTTTTGTCATTTTAAGTATCTGCATAGGCGCGTCAGTTATATTTTTTAAAACGCTGAAATGCGGAAAAAGATGAAAGTTCTGAAATACAAGTCCCGTTTTTAACTGTATTTTATGAAGTGAGGCTTTATCCGCGTATTTGCATGTTCCTTTTTCATCGGTATTAACCATACTCATACTGCATACATTAATGCTTCCGCTGTCAATATTTATAAGCTGATTGAGGCATCGCAGCAGTGTAGATTTACCGGAACCCGAAGGGCCGATTATCGCAACTACTTCACCTTCATTTACGTTAAGAGAAACATCTTTTAAAACTGTTATGCCATCAAAGCTTTTATATACACTTTTTGCTTCTATTACAGGCATGCTGCTGCCTCCTATTTATAATAATCCAGCTTTTTCTCAGCTTTTATATAGCACTTTTCCACAAGATAATTTAAGATAAAATAAATCAGACCTGCAACAAGCAGCGGAATTGTCGAAAAAGCTCTGCTCGAAGCGTTTGTAGCTACTCTAAATAATTCCATTACAGCTATTGTCTGAGCCAGGGCAGTATCTTTCACAAGAGTCATTGTCTCATTTCCCATAGGCGGAAGTATTCTTTTAACAACCTGAGGAACTATTATTCTGAAAAATGTTTTTGATTTTGAATATCCCAGCACTTTTGCAGCTTCATATTGACCTTGCGGTATGCTTTCTATACCGGCTCTGAAAATTTCGGCAAAATATGCCGCATAGTTAATAACAAATGCTATTATTGCTGAAGCAAACCTGTCGAAGGTTCTGCCTACAATATAATACGGAGCGTAAAAAACAATCATAAGCTGAAGCAGCAGCGGAGTTCCCCTCATAATAAGCTGGTATGCTCTTACAGGCTTGCTTACAAATCTGTTTTTGCTCATTCTGCCAAACGCTACAACCATTCCTAACGGAATGGCAAACAGCAGCGTTAAAAAAAATATTTCTAGTGATACTGCAGTACCTTCAAGCATGGGTTTCATAATTTTTTGTAAAAAATCCATTTTACACGTCCTTGATTAAAAAGGGCTGTATGGTTAACAGCCCCCATGTTTATATGCTGATTTATTTTACTTTAGTTATATCTTTGCCAAACCATTTAGTAGAAATTTGAGCAATGGTACCGTCTTTAGCTAATTCTTTCAAAGCTTTATCAACAGCGTTTTTAAGCGCAACATCGCCTTTTCTGAAACCTACAGCATATTCTTCTGTAGATAATGATTCGCTTAAAACAACAAAAGCTTTATTGTTCTTAGCTATATAATAATTTGCAAACACGCTGTCCATCAGTACCGCGTCAACAGATTTTGTATCAAGGTTAAGCAGCGCCTGTAAATTATCATCAAGCTGCGCCACTTCTTTTAAGCTGGCTTTGAAATCAGCCTTAGAGTTCAGCGCGTCAAGAGCAGTTGAACCGGCCTGAAGTGCAAGTTTTTTATCTTTCATATCCGCAAGTGTTTTTATATTTGAATCGGCTCTAACAACTAAAACCATATTATTGTCCATGTATGGTTTAGAAAGAGTCATATTCTTTTCACGTTCTTCATTTACAGAAAAGCCGTTCCATATGCAGTCAATGTTTTTCGTTGTAAGTTCCTGTTCTTTAGCATCCCAGTCTATTGGCTGTAACACAAGTTCGACGCCAAGTTTCTGGCAAACCGCCTTTGCGACATCAACGTCGAAACCTACTATATTGTTGTTGTCATCTCTAAAGCCCATTGGCGGGAAAGCATCATCAAGACCTAATATGAGTTTGTCTCTGTCCTGAATGTATTTTAATGATTGGTCGCTTGCATTGCTTGTCTGGCCGCATGCCGCGAAAGTTACAAAAACAAAAAGA
>JAAZOI010000326.1 GCA_012797825.1 Eubacteriaceae bacterium
AAAGAAATTTCTTAATTTCTGGCGAAAAATTCAGTTCACCGCATCGTTCCAGAACAGCAAGGCCCTCAGACAAAAAGGGATGTAATCTTTTAGAACAGATCCGACTGTAGATTTCCCAGATTTGTTCCAATGCATTCACTACTTCGCCTTGATAGACTTTACGACGACCTGGTTTCTTTAGCCCTTTAGGTTTAGAACCATGCTTCAATACTCGAATTGCATATTTTCGATGATACCCTGTTGTCGCAATAAACTCATCCAAGATTTGTTCTTTTCCACTTGTGTTTGCCTTTAAATACCGCAGTCGTATTGCTTCGATCATCTCGCTTTTTCTGGGTTGGCTCATCATATTCTCCCTCTGCAGACCTGAAATCCGCTCTAGGGCAACATTTATTTTGAGTCAACGCTCTTTCCTATAGTAAGATTAATTCTGAGTCAATTCGATATCAAAGCCAGAGCGTCCCCTTAACAAATATCGTAATATAATCGACAAACATTATAATCGAAAATATTATCATCCCCAAAAAACATAATTTAGCATACCTTTTTTGTATAATTTCGGAATTTGTAAGCAATTCTTTTAATAAAAGGCCAACAAGTAAAAGTAGAAGAACATCTCCTATAAAAAATACTCTGCTTCTACTAGCAAATATTGTAGGTGAAAGTGCCAGCATGTAGCCAGAAGACAATGCCGCAAAATATAAAACCACTGAAATAAATTTCATTTCTTTTTTTTCAAACAAAATAAATAGCAAAACAGCAATAAACAAAATGATTGTAAAACAGACAATGGAGGGAAAAAGAGTTTTAAACCCAGTATTTAAGTTACTTGGATTTGCAGCGGTACAGTTGTAAATTAACTGCCCCAACGCACCTTCAATATCAATTGTGCTATTACCGGTTGAAATGGATTGAAAAGAATCTTGAGAACTTGCAGTTCGACTAAACAATACATTAAACGGAATAATCCGAAGCAAAGAAAAGGCCATTGGCACAGTAGACATAAATAATATAGCGTTATTATTTTTATACCTGAAATAAAATATTGCAAAAATCAATACTGTGAGAAGAAGGAATAGCAAATTGGACGCAGCTATATAGTGTTGATTTGTCCAGTTCACTGATTGAAAAAGTTTATCCAGAGGAGTGAGCATGGGATAATTCGGATACCACTTCATTTCTTCAACCGTGCGTACAGAAGTTCCTGGTGCCAAAACATAAACCACAATGTTAATTATTGCAAATATATATTGCCCAATTAAGATATGGGGAATTTCCGTTTTTTTTATTAATAAGAAAATTAATGTAAAAGCTCCAAAACAAGCAATAATGGCAAGTTGCTGTTCCATGTAGCATGCATAAGCCGTTGCAATAAAAGACAGGACATAAAAATACTTGTGAACGATTTTTCGGCCGATTAACGCATAATAAAACGGCAGTAGAGCACACAAGCAAGCAGTTGTAGTCCAAAGATAATAGAATGACCCTATATACCAAATCACGCTGGAAGTTACAACATAAGGATAAAACGTAAAAAAAGAGCAGCAAAGGAATATATTAATTATTCTTTTTTTACGTTCCTCTCCAACCTGAGCCGTTGCATATCTGGAAATACATAGCATAAGAAAAGCGGCCATAAATGAATTGATAATTTTCCACAGCGTTAAATTAAAATTTATAAGACCAATTACCAATTCTACTGACATTCTGCCGCTCCATGTCAGGTATCTCTGTTGCAACCATGAAAATAAAGTCGTTTGCGATAATACCTGTTGAAACCATACATCATCGCTATTTTCTTTTAATCCAATTCCATAGGTCAAAATAAAAATAGCAATTCCAAATATAAGGAAAGGCATATATTCACTTTGACAAAATTGTTTCATTTTTTGTTTGAAGGTTA
>JAAZOI010000327.1 GCA_012797825.1 Eubacteriaceae bacterium
AAAGGATACTCGTACTTTTACGAATATGGGAACGCGACCGCGACAGAGATAGACGCGGTTGGGATAGGATGAGTGAAGAATCAAACGAAATGTTAGAAAGTGAAAAAATGATTGAACACCCGAAAGAAATGCCTGAAATAATAAAAAAACCTGAAATAGAGATGCCGGAAATTATACACAAACCTATAAGTCCGCCCGAACAGATGCCGGTAAGAGAAGAACCTCGCTGCCCCGAACAAATGCCTATATGGGACAGAAAACCTAAATATCCGCAAATGCCCGTGCGTGATGAAAAACCGCATTGCCCCGGACAGATGCCTGCACATTCGGCTAAAGATGAAATGATGAATAAGATAATGTCTGTACAATTTATGGTTCTGGATATAGCACTTTATCTTGACACTCATCCTTGCGATACAGCTATGATTAATAAACATAATTTTTATGCGGATATGCTGCGCGGGCTGATTGCCGATTATGAAAGAACGTTTAATGAACCGCTTACTATTTACGGCATAAGTCCTGCAGACAGATGGGCGTGGGTAAGCGAAAAATGGCCTTGGAATAAATGCGATATGAGTAGGAAGGAGTGCTAGTATGTGGATTTACGAGAAAAAATTACAGTATCCGATGAAAGTTTCATGCAAAGATTTACGCATGGCAAAAAATATATTAACACAGTACGGCGGACCCAACGGTGAAAGCGGCGCGTCTACACAGTATTTAAATCAGCGTTACTCTATGCCTTATAAAGAAGGTAAAGCCGTGCTTACAGATATAGGAACAGAAGAACTTGCTCACATGGAAATGGTCGCAACACTCTATGAAATGCTTGTTTGCGGAGCAACAAAAGAAGACTTCATTAAAGCCGGATTTGATGGGATGTATGTTGAACACAAATGTAATCCGCACTATCTGAACGTAGACGGCGTTCCGTTTAATATCGGGAAAGAAACAGTTGCTACCGGTAATCCCGAAGTAGATTTATATGCAGATATGGCTGCTGAAAAACGCGCAGAAACAACGTACGAAAATCTTATTCAAATGACGGATGATCCGCTTTTAAAAGATTCATTGAGATTTTTAAGAGAGCGCGAAGTGGTGCATTTTCAAAGGTTCGGCGAAGTGCTAAGATTAATACAAGAGAAATATAATTTCGCGCATGAAAGATTTAAATAAACACTGAGAGATAAGCAATTATCTCTCTTTTTTATTAGGTACATGATATAATGACAATAAATGGTAAAAATGTTTTTATTCAATAAGCGGGAGGTAATATATGAGATATGTAAAAGCTATTAAAACTTCCGATCTGAAAAGCGGACAAAAAATGGAAGTAACTATTGAAGGCAAAGATATATTGCTGATAAATATTGATAACAAATTTTATGCAACAGACAGTAAATGTACTCATATGGGAGGAGAGCTGAATAAAGGCAGACTTGAAGGCAGCCACATTATATGCCCAAAGCATGGATCGGTATTTGACGTGAAAACAGGTAAATTAATCGAGCAGGGAAAGATGTTTAGTATCAGGGTAAAAGCTAAAGATTTAAATAGCTATCCGGTAATGCTTGAAGGTGGTGATGTGTTTATAGGTATATAGCAGTTTGCAGAAGGAATAATTTTAATTGCATAATATATGCAACACGTAAAACAAAACATATTCGATTAATATTGGAGGTTTGTTATGGACGAAATAAAAGATAAAATAGATAATACAATAAATGAAGCTAAAGAAAAAGCGGCGGAAATAAAAGCTAAAGCCGAAGACGCGGCAAAGCAGGCAAAAGTAAAATTGGACGAGTTTAAGGATAAAGCTGATGACGCTATAGAAGACGCGAAAGAAAAGACCGCAGAGTTTAAAGTCAAAGCAAACGAATTTGCTGCTGACGCAAAAGAAGCAGGTAAAGATGCTCTAGATAAAGCCCAGGCGGCAGCTGCGGAAGCAAAAATAAAATTTGATAATATTAAAAATAAAACCGAAGAAGCATATGAAGACGCTAAAGAAAAAGCCGCGGATATAAAAGGAAAGGCGGAAGAAATAGCAAAAGAAGTCAAAACAAAAGCGGAAAATTTAGCGGATAAAACCGATGATTTTATTAAAGACGCAAAAGTTAAAGGAGCTGCCGTAAAAGGCGTTGCGGCAGAATTTGCAGAAGACACAAAAGAAAAAGCGAAAAAAATCAAGGAAATCTTAACTGATAAGGACGAGCAGCAGGAAGAAGAAAAATAAGTTATTTTACTGATACATAAAGGAGATAAGAGATTATCTCTTTTTTATTTAAAGATGAACAGAATAATTATTATTCTGCAGCTAATAATAAAACAATATATGAATATAAAAGGAACAACTAATGGATTTATCAAATATAAACGCAGGATTAATTTTATACTTTATATTCAGAGCATCGCTTCTATATTTGATTGTGTTTTTTTTATATAGTTTTTTTAAATACCCCGTAAGATATATTAAAAAATATTTTAAAAAATAAATATAATGATATAACGCATACCTAATAAATATTTAAACTCTATCATGAGCGGTTGTTCGAGGGAAGGATAATATACTATGGATTTAAACGGAGTAATAATTTTTTTTATTTTTTTTAGAATTATCGTATTTTTTACATGCCTTTTTATGCTGTATTATTTTATTAGAAAAAGAAAAGCAAAGTAGTCGTTATATTGTTTATCTGCGGTACTTATTTGTTATTTACTTATCAAAATTTTTTTCAAACTAAAATTTATTAATAGTTTCGTCCGGGTAACTTAGATTAACTTAAAGTAATATACGCACAAAATAGTGCATTCTTGTTTAAATAGTTACTTATTATATAATATAGATATAAAAAGTAACTAAGGAGAAGTTTAATGAAGCTTTTAAAACAATTTGCAATTATTACGGGCGTTTATGCGGCAAGTGAAATTATTTTAATGTTTGTCCCGGTAAAATTTCCCGCTAACGTGTTGGGTATGATACTGATGTTTATTCTTTTGTGCTTAAAAGTTGTAAAACTTGAGCAGGTAGGCGACGTAGCCGCGTTTTTAACATCTAATATGGGATTTTTCTTTGTTCCGGCGGCGGCAAGCGTTGCAAGAGATTTAGGCATAGTTGCCGATACGTTCTGGCCTATACTTGTAATATGCGTAGTCGGAACTGCGCTTGTATTCGGCGCGACTGCGTATACGGCGTATTTCATACAAAGACTTCAAAGAAAGGGGAACAATTAAATGATGAAATTTATGACTGATTTTTTGTCTTCTCCGACAGCGGCGATATTTGTATCTTTAGCGTTATATGCGTTCGGAGTATGGCTATTTAAGAAAACAAAATTAGGTTTTATACATCCCCTGCCTGTTGCGAGCATACTTATAATTGCGCTTTTAGGGTTTTTCCATGTGGATTATGATTTATACAATAAAGGCGGTCAGATAATATCAATATTTTTAGGACCGGCGACTGTTTGTCTTGCGGTGCCGCTCTATAAAAATTTAGATAAATTAAAGAAAAACATAGTGCCCATTCTGGTAGCAACGGCAATTGGCAGCGTAGTTGCCGTTACCTCTGTTGCGCTTTTGGGTTTAATGTTCGGACTTGACAGACAAGTCATACTCTCGGTTATACCGCGAAGCGTAACAGTGCCTATAGCTCTTGCTATAACCGGTCAGCTGGGAGGGCTTGTATCAATTACAATGCTTGCGATAGTTATAACGGGAACTCTTGGTACTGTTTTCGTGCCTTATCTGTTTAAATGGTTCAGGGTCAAAGACGAAGTAGCAAACGGACTTGCGTTCGGAACGTCTGCTCATGCTATGGGAACTGCAAAAGCTATGGAAATAAACGAGCTCATGGGTTCTATGGCTGGGCTCTCCATTGCGGCGGTTGGTGTAGTAACTCTTATACTGGCTGAGATTATTCAAAGATATATATAATATATTTTAAATTAAAATAATAATTGCTTTCAAAAAGTTTTTGCATAATTGCAAAAACTTTTTTATTAATATATTTATTTCGTTAACTATTTATCTAGTGTAGACTTAATTTCAATAGATAATTATAATTATAAATACAAAATGAAAAATAGTATCATAATAAAACTGATTAAGTAATTATATTAAATTTTTGATTATAAGGAGATTTATTAATGGATATTTTAAGTTTCGCTGTAAAGATGGAAAGAGAAGGAGAAAAATACTATAAAGAACAAGCGGATATAAATCAAAATAATAGTCTTCATACAATTTTTATGAATCTTGCGCAAGATGAATGCCATCATGCGCGAATTATAGAAAATAAACTGGAAGGCATAGCATATCAGCCCAAGGCAGAAGTAAGCAGCCGGACTAAAAATGTATTTAAAAATACAGATAATTTTAAGATGGAAATAAAAGAAATTCCGCAGCAGATTGATGCATACAGAATGGCTATGGAAAAAGAAAAAGAAAGCATAGAACTTTACAAAAAGCTACTTAATGAAACAAGCGATGACAAAGCTTTATTTGAATTTTTAATAGCTCAGGAGGAAGAACATTACAAAGTACTTGATGAAATTGTACAGTTTGTAAACAGGCCGAATGAATGGGTGGGAAATGCCGAATTCGGCAAAAGGGAAGAATATTAATTATCATAAATAAAATTATATGAAAATATCAGGGCTGACTGAAAAACAAGTTTATAGTCAGCCTTTATAAATTTAAATTATATTAATTATTGTATAAGATATAATATTTATTATAATTACTTGTATATATATTAATATAAAGATACAGACATCTAAGCCTAAGGAGGTATTTTATGAAAAATAATACCGCGTTAACAAAAATTTTGGCTATAACAGGGACGGTTATAGTGCTGGCGCCATTTGCGTTTATGATTATAACTTCAATAATAGGTTCAATACGAATGGGCATGTTCAGAATGGACTATCTTATTCCTGCTGAAATGGTTCCGCTTGTACTGCTTGGCGCTTTAATGATATTTTGGGCTGCGCTATTAAGCAAAAATTACTTGAAGTTAATAATATCAACAATGGCTGCTGCAATGGTTTTTTTTATAGGGTGTATGGTCACAGCAGCGGCAAGCGGTCTTGCGTCGGGTGCAACTGAACCTAAGGGAACGGTTTGGGTTGTTGTTATAGCAATGATAATTTTATATAGCTTAAGCGCTGCAGGTATAGGAATCCAGGGGATAATGGTTATAAGAAAGCTTTTTAGAAAGGAATAATTTTATAACGAGATAACGCTCTCTTTATTTTTACTGAAAACAACTTTAAGATGAACATATATACGCATACTATAAGTAAAGCTTTGGATTATATTGAAGATAATATATCTGATAATTTAACAATTAAAGAATTATCAGAAAAATTTTATTTATCGGAATTTCATTTCAGCAGGATATTTAGAATAGCTATAGGAATTAGCGTCAAACAATATGTATTGGGACGAAAATTGAGCTTATCTTTATATGAACTTATTAAATCTGATAAGTCGGTAACAGACATTGCATTTAAATACGGATTTATCTACCCTGAAGTATTCAGCAGGGCTTTTAAAAAACATTTCGGCATATCTCCGTCAGATATAAGAAATAATAAAACGTTATTATTTAATAAAGATGCCTTTACAGATAAAGCGGAAATTGTTGAGCGGGACATAGCAAATTATCAGGGAATGATGACTATAAAAGAGACTTTTATTTACCTTGATGAAACTGCTTTATGCGGAATGTCGGTTATTGTGGATGAAAGCCGCAGCAGCTTTAATGACGATTTAACTGCGGCAGGTGAAAAGTTTATAAAAAACACGAATGAGGATAATTTCTTAAAACAGGATAAATTCTATGTTCTTGTAAGCTGCTTTGGGGATGATTCAGGAAAATATACCGTATATTACGGCAAGGAAATTCTTGTTGAGCAAAATAAATTACAATATGAAAAAAGAAGAATTCCTAAAGGCTGGTACGCAAGCTTTTCATATTCAGGCAATCTTACAGACAATCGGCTTACATTTGTAGATGATTTTTATCGATGGCTTATGATTAAGGAAGTCCAGCTTGAAGATAACGGTATAGGTATGCTTAATATTTTCAATCCTGAAAACTTACAAGACGTGAAAATTTTAATTCCTGTTAAAAATCCTAAATGACAGCAAGTTTTATCATTAACAAAAAATAAATAAAGACTATTATTAAATTATGAGAAATTTTTTTATAATAGTCTTTTTTTATTAAAGGAGTGATAAAATGAAAAGTCTTAAAGGTAAAATTGCTGTTGTTACAGGAGCCGGCCGAGGTATCGGTAAAGGTGCTGCGTTAGGGCTTGCAATGGCGGGTGCGACAATTTATGCAGTAGGAAGAACTAAAAATGACGAAGGGCTGCCTGAATTTCTGAGAAATACGGGCATATACAATACAGTTGATGAAATAAATGCTTTGGGAGGCATCGGCATTTCGCATATATGCGATTTGGCAAAAGAAGAAGAGCATGAAAAATTATTTCAAAGAATAAAAAATGAGCAGGGCAGGCTTGATATTTTAGTAAACAGCGCATGGGCAGGCGGAGCGCACGTTATGGGGGGCTATTTTTTCAATACGCCGTTTTATAAACAGCCCGTATCGATTTTGGATGATTGTTTTATTGTAGGAGTCAGGAGTAATTATATCGCAAGCAAATATGCCGCGAAAATTATGATAAATCAAAACAGCGGGCTTATTGTAAACATATCTTATTACGGAGCCAGAAGATATTTCAATAATGTTTCATACGGCGTTTGTAAAGCTGCTGTTGATAAGCTTTCGGCAGATACGGCATATGAGCTGAAAGAAAATAATATAAAAGTATTTTCGCTATATCCCGGTACTGTCGCGACAGAAGGAATGATTGAGGCTGCAAAATACGATAAAACCATCGATGTAGGCGCAATGGAAACGCCTGCTTTTGTAGGGAAATGCATTGAAGCGATAGCAAGTGATGATTCCCTCTTAAATGAGAGCGGAAAAGTGCTGATAACTGCCGAGATAGCGCAGAAGTACGGTTTTACCGATATTAACGGCAGGCAGCCGGCATCGCAAAGAGATATGCTTTGGTAAAATTAAGGATTAATAAATTTTATAAGATAAATAAGAGATTTTATATCTCTTATTTTTTATTAATCTTTTTAGCTTTGAAATATTGACAAAATGACTAATAAGTCATATTATATGACCATAAAGTCATATAACTAAATATCAGCATTAATTAAACTAAAATATAAAAAATTAAGCCGAAACAGAGGTGTATAAATGCCGAAAGATACATTTTTTAATTTAAACGAAGAAAAACGGATAAAGGTGTTAAAATCTGCCGTAAGCGAATTTTTAGATAAAGGATACGAAAAAGGCAATATAGAAACAATCGCTAAAAAT
>JAAZOI010000328.1 GCA_012797825.1 Eubacteriaceae bacterium
CGAAAACTTGGGCGCTTGCGCGCAATCCCAGATATTTTGATTTTGACCCTTACGGAGGTGACTGCACCAATTTCGCCTCGCAATGCGTATATGCGGGAAGCGGAGTTATGAATTACTCTTACGTAACGGGATGGTATTTTAACAGTTCGTACGACAGAAGCCCGTCGTGGACTTCGGTTATGCTTTTTTATAACTTTCTTGTAAGCAATCAGGGTGTCGGCCCTTACGGCGTAGATACTGATAGGGCGTCAATGCAGCTTGGGGATCTTATACAGTTAGGCGATGCCACGGGAAGGTTTTATCATTCGCTTATTGTGTGCGGTTTTGAGGGCGACGACATACTTATTTGCTGTCATACATACGATTCTTATATGCGGCCGCTTTCCACTTATTACTATGACAGAATAATGTTTGTGCATATAAAAGGTGTAAGATATTATTAAGCAGTTAAGCGAGAATTAATTTCTCGCTTAATTTTTTTATATTTCAATTGCATATTATTACTTGAAGTTATATTATATATTAATAGATAATTATTATAGTAAAAAGTGGTTAAGGAATAATTTGATGAGAGAAAAAACATTTAATTGGGTAACGTTCGTTTCTTCACTTTCATTCTCTTTATTTGACTTCTCATTGTTCAGTTTATTAAGGTACTTTTTAAGAACTCAATTTGAAGATATTACTTATACAAAGTATTTAGAATTAGCGTGTCTTTTATTTATCTTTATACCATATTTAATAGGAATAACACCAACCAGTATTATCGATTTAAATAAAAAACGCTCCGAAAATTTTACGAAAAGTAAAATAGGCAAATGTATTATACATATTTCCGCATTTATACTTAATATAATAGTTTTATTTATATTTTTAAATTACGTTTCGGTTAGTTTAAATTTACATTATTCCATAAAACTTATTGCTGTAAGCATGATTATAATTTTATCTTATGCTCTTGGAACTTTGGTATTATACTATACAATTTTTATGAATAAAAAAATTATTGAAGAAAGAAATAAATATTTTTTAGTTTTACATATATTTATTATTCTAATAATGATATCTTGCTATATTGCTTTTCCATTTTTATATGTTTCAATTCTTTAATTAAACAACAGACAGGTGATTTATGGAAAACAAAAAAAACGAATCAATTGCCACAATTCTTACTGTTACTTTTATTATAATATTTCCTAATAAATTATCATTGTTATTGCCAAATCTTATGCAATCGCAGTTTGATTTGCCATATTCAAAGACGTTAGGTAGCCTTGGTTTTATAATCACTATTGCTTATGTATTAGGAGCTTTACCAATTATGCTTATAAAAACTCCCATTACAGTAAAACGTGAATTTTACTGGTCAAAGATAAAAAGAAATCAACGAATACTTATCGGCATTTCTTTTATATTAAATATTTTAATTTGGTTAATTTTTTTATACAAAGCAGAAACACAACTGCTTCTTGCCTTTTCCCCTGCTTTATTTGCTGACAGCATGTTTGTTTTGCTTGGATACGGATTGGGTATTGCAATAGTATATTTTATAGATTTTATATGCAAAAAAGTGGATAAAAAAGCAGCAAAGTACGGCGATGATAAAGTAAAAGAAAATAGATTTAGAAAAATTGTAAAAGTCGTTGTTATTCTCTGCTCAGTTGCGCTGGTATATTTTTTTGTCTTTATGGTTAGATAATGCTTATACAGTAAGTTTGATATTAAATAATAGGTGATTTATGAAAAATAGAAAAAATCAATTTATATTAGATATCCACGCATATATTTATACCTTAATTATTCTTGCTTTGACATATTCACTGCAAGATCTTATGCGTTCGCAGTTTAATTTATCTTATTCTCAAAAACTATCATTTTTAATTCTCTTGATTATAATATCATATGGTTTGGGGCATATCCCATTATATTTAATAAAACATCACGTATAAAAGAAAGAGAATTTAATTGGCTAAAAATAAAAAGAAATCAGCGTATACTTATTTCTGCTTCATTTATATTAAATATTTTTATAATGATATTGTTTATTTTTATATATAAAAGTAAATATCAACATTATATGACATACTTCCACATGTTAAACTTCGACAGTATGTTTTTTATGCTTGCTTATGGGTTTGGAATTGCGGCAATATATACAAAAGAATTCATAAGACAAAAAACGGACTATAAAAAGGAAGAATAAAGTAAAAATAACAAAAAGGCAAAG
>JAAZOI010000329.1 GCA_012797825.1 Eubacteriaceae bacterium
ATTCAAGCAAAGGCTGCATTATATGCTCATTTAATACAACTGCGTTAATAAGCCCGTCACTATAAAATAAATAAAATCTCAATCCATGCTCATTTTGAAATTGCCTCTTAACAATTGTGTCATCACCATCAAATATTGTATCTATAGTTTCGATGTTTTCTTCAAAAGATGATGATAATCTTTTTTCATTATCGCTATTGCTTAATTGATTGTTTTTCATTTCCTTTGATTGTTCATTTGCGGAATTCGGTAATTTATCTGTACTTTTTAATTTATTTGTTTTTAATTTAGAATTATTATTTTCATTTTGCGTATCTTTACCTTTAGCAGAATCATCTTTGCTGTTTTTAATTAATTGATTTTTGCTTTCCGTATTTGATTTGCTTTTGTTTTTATGAAATAAAGACATGCTGATTCCCCCTGAATTTTGCTTAACTTATATTATTTACTCTTTTGTTATTATTAAACAAAATTAACAATGATTAATATTGCAGAAAATATTTCCATATATTTATTTTTATGTATGTTAATATATAAATGATTTAATGAAAGGGATGAATTATGAATAAGACACTAATCAAACAATTGAATAAGATAGAAAAACAAGAACAATATTTATTAAATGACAATGAAAATAAAATAGTTAATATAACTCCTATCAAAAATAAAATAGAAGGAAGAATACCGCAGAAAGTAAAAACGGCATTAGACGCCGCATTTTATAAAGGTTTTTTTATTGTATTTGATAAGGGGACTGCTTATATTGAAAAAACTTACAGTAAAGAAAAAGCGCAATTAGAATATGATATAAATGATTATGCAATTGATAAGAAAATCAGCAACAAGCATATAAGAAAAATAAGCAGACGTGCGAATTATTCTAAGATGATAAATTCGTCAATCAGCGTTTTGGAAGGCGGAGTACTCGGGTTTTTGGGAATCGGACTTCCAGACATACCGCTTTTTATCGCAGTTATTATGAAAACTATATATGAAATCGCTTTAAGCTATGGATATGACTACAAAGATGAGAAAGAAAAAGCATATATTATGCTTCTAATATGCATTGCGGTTACAGAGGATAACAGGCAAAAACAATTTAACGATGATTTAAATAAACTGCAAAATTTAATTGACAGTAACGGGAATATAGAGTTGCCGCTTACGGATTATATAAAAATGGCGGCTGATGCTCTTTCAGACGCAATGCTTACCGCTAAATTTATTCAAAGCATTCCTATAATAGGCGCCGTAGGAAGTATAGTAAATTACAATATAATAAATAAAATAAGCAAAACAGCGAACATAAAATATAAGAAAAGATATTTGATAAATAAAAACAAATTTAATTAATAACTTTAATTGTTAATGATTTATAAATATATATAGTCCAATCGATATGACAATCTGCTTAAAATTTCATTGGTTATTGTTCCGCATTTTTGCGCCATGTCTTCGCATTTTATCTGCTTGTCATCATCTTTTCCTATAATCGTTACCACATCGCCTTCTTTCGCATCAGGTATATCTGTAATATCAACTATAAGCTGATCCATGCATATCTTACCTGTTAAAAAAGCTTTTTGACCTCTTATAAGAACATAAAAATCTTTATCTGAATTTCTCGGTATACCGTCCGCATAGCCTATAGTTACTGTCGCTATTTTCATATTATTCTTTGCGGTAAACGCCATCGAATAGCCGATATATTCTCCGGCGGCAATATTTTTAATTTCCGCTATCCTTGCCCTCAGTGCCAGCACAGGATGCAGATCAGCTTTAATAAGAGTTTTTTCATTACTGCTGAGCACTCCGTAAAGTGCTATTCCCGCTCTGGCATAATCGCATGGCAGGTTCGGATAATTTAATATTCCGTAACTTTACTGCATATGCACCTTGCCGGTATTATAACCTTTCTTCTGGAGATATGATATTATTTCAAAAAAACGCTTTATCTGTATATTGGTATATAAGAGATTTTTA
>JAAZOI010000330.1 GCA_012797825.1 Eubacteriaceae bacterium
CTTCCCCCGCATATCTTTTGTGTCATATTTTCCCCTTGAAAGCAACCAAATATACAAACAATTAAATCAGTTTGCACATATCTTTTTTTAACTGGTTTATCAGCTTTTTTTCAAGGCGGGATATGTATGACTGCGAAATGTTCATCTCGTCAGCTATCTCTTTCTGCGTCATTTCGCATAAGTTGCACAGTCCGAATCTCTTTTTCAAAATATCCTGGTCGCGGTCGTTTAATTTATTTATAAGATCCCATAATATTTCGCTGTCAGAGTTTTTCTCAATAGTCATAAACACGCTGTCTTCGCCTGTTTCCAGTATGTCGCAAAGCAGCAGCTCGTTTCCTTCGCTGTCCGTATTTAAAGGCTCGTCAAGGGAAAGCTCGTTTTTAATTTTTGTATATTTCCTCAGATGCATACGCATTTCGTTTTCTATGCATTTTGAGGCGTATGTTGCGAACTTTATGTTTTTATCCGTATCAAACGTGTTTACCGCTTTTATAAGCCCGATGCTCCCGAGCGATACCATGTCTTCAATGTTAGCATTCGTATTTTCAAACTTTTTAGCAATATATACAACAAGTCTTAAATTCCTTTCTATGAGCTCTTTTTTAGCCCAGTTTTCTTTATGCCTAAGCCCTTCTATAGCTCGCATTTCCTCATCCGTATCCATCGGCGGAGGCAGCACTTCAGTGCCGGTTATAAAATAAACTCCTTTTCTGAATATGTATAATATCTGCGATATTTTTAAAATTATTTTTATTCTTAATTTACTCACTTGCGCATACATTTCCTTTCGTAAGTATAATAGGGTTAAATATGGCGTTTGTTTTACTGTCAGGTCCCGCTATAGGGTCGTCGACTATTCCTATCAAAGCGTCTCCGCTTACATCATGTACCGTCTCATCACATTTAATTATTATTCCGCTGGGCTTTACGCATAGTATGTTTTTTCTGCCCGCGGGGGTGTTGCACGCTATTATCGTTATTTTGCTTGCGTCGTCTATTTTTGTTATATCATCCTCTATCTCATCTATATCGCAGTTTAAGTAACTGCTTATGTAATTTCTCACAGACTCCTTATATACTAAAATAACGCTTTTACCCGTTATGCTTTTAAGCAGATTGCCCGTATCCGCAAAAGCGTAAACGCCGCACGTTTTGTCCCCGAATTTTATATTTATTTCCGCCTGCAAATAAAAATGCCTGTTTCTGTATATTTCCACTACCAGTAATATCACAACTGCTATGGCTGATATTGCGGTTATCAGCTTGTTTAAGGTAACGTCTCCCGACACTATTACTCCGCCTATGCTTTGCACTTTTGTTTTGAATATGTTGGATAGCGCCATCACCGCCCCCGCTAAAATAAACGCGAGCAGAAAATATTCGGCGGATAAAAGCAAAAATGTTTTTATGTTAAGCTTTTTGCAGGCTACTAACACCATTAATAAAGCTATAAATATTTTCATTTCGGGATATGTAAAAACTTTTATTTGCAGCACAAACAAAAGTGCGTAAGCCGCGCCGATAAGCGCTGCGGCGATACTGCGGAGTATTAAGAATTTGCGTTTGTTTATCTTTGCGAGTATGTAGAGCAATATCAGATTAATGCAGAAATTAATAAGTATCACGGATTCCGCATATACATAATACATTTTGCACCTGCTTGTATTTATTAAGCTAAATTATATCTTTTTAAATAATCATAATTTTGTCGTTATATGGTGCTGACAGCAATAAAAAAACAGGCAATTTTTGCCTGTTGGCATTGTTTAATTCTAAAGTACACTTAATTTTAAATGTAATTAAAGAATAAGTTTTTAAATATTGATAATTTACATATCCATATCATTGTGTTATCCTATTTGTGATAAATAATTATTCGTGAGGTCAATATGCCAATACCTGGTCAATTTATTTTTATAGCTCTTCTCGTAATTTTTCTTATTATATACATACCAATAACTGCAATTAAAAATAAAAATAAAAATTTAAGTGAAATACAATCATTATTTAATGAAAACCAAGCTAATTGCGCAATATCATGCAGATATCTGGACGGTATTGAACAAATGGTTGAAGGTAAAATGTGTTATATTTTCGCCAATAACGAAAAATTGAAAATAGTAACGCAGGAAAACCCTCACATAACTGTCAATTTAGAATTATCTAAAGTAAAAACATTTGATATCATTAAGCGAGATAAAACTGAACCTCATATGATAGGTTTTGCTATTGTCCAGCAACATACATATGATAAATTTATTATTATTCGTTATTTAACAAATGAAGAAAAAACTAAGGAAATATATTTTGCATTAGTTAACACTGCTGCTCAACGTGTGAGCAATAAGGTATTTGATGATATTTGCAATATATTTGATTATGTCAACGCACGTATTCCCAAACAGGAAACCACTATTGATTTATAAACTTTCTCTTTAATTATTAAAAGCAGGCTATGCCTGCTTTTTGTGTATCTTTATATACTCTTTAACATAATTATCATAAGCGTTTCTTAGCTTTACCAACGTCCCGTTGCCCGCGCTCGCGAAGAAAGTATCGTCAATCTTCCCTATCGGCATCACGCCTATCGACGTTCCCGTTATAAAAAACGCGTCCATATCCTCTATCTTGTCAAAATATATATCGTCATAACATATCGGTATACCTAGCGACTCCGCCAGCATAAACACTTTCTTTCTCGTAACGCCCATAAGCACGGCTTTGTTGTCCTGCGTATAGATTTTGCCGTCTTTAACCCCGAAAAAGTTGGAGCGCGTGCCTTCTTTTAATACGTTATTGTCATACAGTATAAACTCAAAAATATTTTGCCCTTTATACTGCTCGGAAAGCCTTGAAAAGTACGACTGCTCGCTTGACTTAACGTTGGGGTTTTTTCGCTCCTGCATTACCGTCAAAACATTCACACCGTCGATATACATCTTGCTATCAGTTTTTACAGGCTCGGCAAAATTAAACGAATATCCGTTTTCGTCTACTTCAATGCGAATGTTTATTATTTTATCATCATTAAAATTCTGCGAATTGTATTTGTTGTATATGTCTTTTTCTGTAAAGCTTATGGCAAGGTTGCTTACTCTTGCGGACTTTATAAGCCGTTCGAGATGATCTTCCATAAATATAGCAACGCCTTTTTCAAAACGTATTACTTCGTAAATTTTCTTATCACTCAATATTATCAACATCCTTCTTGTGCTAAATTATAATAAACTTTTTATTATGTTCATTCCCGATATTACCGTTCCCGCTATCGTGCCTAAGTTCGCGAACGCGGTTACTAAAAGTATTTTTGTTATCTTGTTCGACCAGAACCCTTTAAGAGTTTCCACGTCGTCATATAGCTTGTCAAAATCGCTTACTACGGGCTTTTTAATGTAAGCCTCCATAAGCCCCGCAAACCATCCCGTGGCTAGCAAAGGGTTTAAAACGGCTATGGGAGCCATCACAAACGCCGTAAGCATTGAAAGCGGATGACCAAGCGCCAGCAGCACTCCAATTGCGGAGCATGTGCCTGTTATTACATACCACCACAGCACCTGCTTTAAGCCTATTGATACATCCTGCTTAAACGTAAGCGCGATTAAAACTATAATTATTACGGGAATTGACCAGCTTATAATCTTGCCCGTCTTTTTCTTTTCGGGCAGTTTTTCAAGCTCTTTAATATCTATGCCTGTATCTGTATTATTTGATGATTTATTTTCGATTGCCGCCGTATCTGTTTCCATATTTACTTGATTTATATTGCTAGTCGTTGAATTTTCGATTGATGCTGACTGTGCCGCTTTTTCCTGCGCCGCGTTAATATTTTTTATTATACCGTTGGCATGCGCCGCTCCTATTACGCAAAGCAACACGCTTCCTTGCGCGGACATTATCTTCTGCGCCATATACGTATCTCGCTCGTCAACGAGCACTTTTTTAACGCCCGAAAATTCACTTCCCATTTCATTCAAAGCAGACGCTATAAAGTCCTGCTGTTTTATCTCTTCAAGGTCTTCTTTAGTTATTTTGGTATCGTCAAAAAGGCTCATAACAAGGCTTATAAGCAGCTTAAATTTTTCACCGAATTTAAGGCTGTTCCAAATACGTCCGAATGTTATTTTAATGTTCCTATCAATAAGCTCAAGTTTTATGTTGTGTTCTTCCGCTGATTTTATTGCACGCAGCATCTCCGCTCCCGCCGATATTCCAAGCTGCGCTCCTATTTTGCGCTGATAAGATGCCAGAATTATATTGGCAAGAAGCAGCATGCCTTTTTTCTGCTTGATTATTTCGTATATGTTAGTGTTTTTCCACTTAGTGTTGTCTTTAACGGAAGCGTATCTTTCGCTGTCAAGCTCCACGCAAACAACATCAGGTGAATACTGCTCTATGCAAGTATCCACTTCTAAGACGCTTTGCTCGGAAACGTGCGCCGTTCCGAGCAAAATCACTTGTTTATTATCAATATTTAATATGTGTACGTTATCGCTCATTAATCCCTCTTCTAACTGCACCCCGTAGTGCTTCCGCAGTCTTTGCATACTTTGCAGTTGCCGTTTCTAAACATTTTCACGCTTCCGCAAGTTGCGCAGCGTTCGCCGTATAAGCGTTCTTCTTTTTCTTCGCTTTTTACAGACTCAGAAACCGTTTTTGTCTCTTTAACCGCAAGCACTGACTGCACATTCTGCGGCTTAATTTGAATTCTCGTGTAGTCGCCCATTTCTATGTCAATTATTTTGCTTATAAGGTCGGCAACTGACGTCGCGTTTTTAATATACGGATGTCTGCTTACAAAACCAGCAGGCTCAAACTGCTGACCCCGCAGCAGCCTTGAAATTTCTTTTGGCGGTATGTTGTACTGCAGCATGTTTGATATTGATTTTGACAGCACCGCGAGCAGCCCTTTTACAACTGTGCCTTCTTTATCGCTTGATACAAACAATTCTGCCATTGTTCCGTCGTCATAATATCCTATCGTAACATACAGTTCAATATCCCCAATTTCCGCCGCGTGCGTTCTGCTCATTCTCATGCCCGCGGGGCGTTTTCTGTTCGGTATTTGTTTTTCGCAGTTTTTCGCGTAATCTAAAAGTTCTTTATAGCTGTATTCATTAAGTTCTTTCTGCTTGACTGTTTTGCCCATTGTAAGCGGTTGGCTTACTTTACAGCCGTCACGGTACAGTGATATTGCCTTGCAGCCGGTTTTGTAGGCAAGCAGATGTATGTATGAAATATCCTCAACGGTTGCACTGTTTGGAAGATTAACCGTTTTTGATACGGAACCTGAAATGTTGGGCGTAATCGCCGCGACCATAAGTACATGCCCCTGAGGCGTTATTTCGTTTGCCGTCTCGAATATTTTTAAATGCTCCGCTTTAAAGTTCGGCGCTTTTTCAAGCGTAGTGTTTACAAGCCTTCCCTTATCGTCTTTTGTAAGCATATATTTTATAATGTCTTCTATTTCACTTGCTTTATACCCCAAGTTTTTAAGCGCTACTTCCACGTACGGATTTACAATTTCCATATATCCGCCGCCGGATAATTGTTTGTAAAATACGTGAGAGTAAAACGGCTCTATTGACGTTGCGGCGCAGTCCATAGCGAACGATATTGTTCCCGTAGGAGCTATAACGCTTACCTGCGCGTTACGGAATCCGTAAGAATTCCCAAGTTTTAAAGCGCTTGCCCATTCCGTTTTTAACGCGCCTGCAAGGTTTGCAAACCTCGTGCTTTTCACTTCTTTGTGATTTATTTTAAATACGTCGTAATCAATGCCTTCGGGTACGTCAGCTATAGCCCCTGCCACTGAGGCATGGTTTTTAATTACTCGCATCATATATTGCTTGTTTATATCATAGGCTTTGAATGCTCCTGCTTGTTTTGCCATTAGCGCGGATGTTTTGTAAGACACCGCGGTCATAAGCGAGCACAGCGCAGCCGTTATGTTTCTTCCGGCATCGGAGTCGTATGGTATTCCTGCCGATAATAAAAGCGATGCGACATTGCATATGCCAAGCCCCGTTGTTCTGAACATATAGCTTTTTCGTGCTATATCGTCTGTCGGGAAATGCGCCCAGTAAATGGATGCTTCCAACACTAATTGTATAAGCGAGCACAGATGAATATATCCTTCTTCATCAAAAGCCGACTTTTCATTATCGTAAAACGCGTATACGTTAACGCTTGCGAGGTTGCACGCTGTATAGTCCAAAAACGCGTATTCGCTGCAAGGGTTAGTGGCGTTAATTCTGTTGTACTTTGCGTTATAAGCTCCGTCAAGCCCTGCGGGGCATGTATGCCATGCGTTGAACGTATCGTC
>JAAZOI010000331.1 GCA_012797825.1 Eubacteriaceae bacterium
GGCATATCATATGAGGACAGAATGATTTCGCGCGGGCAAATATTATCGACAAAGGCTGATGATATAAAACAAATGTCGGCAATGTTTAAAAAACTTAAAATCGACCAGAATTATCTTTGCGCGATTGCCTCAAAATCGGCAGTAGAGAAAAATAAAGCTTTATTTAAAGATATAAAATACCTTATTAAATAATACAATATCATTATTTATTTATCGGGTTTCCGATAGTGAATAACAAAAGGCAGCAATGAACGAAAGATTATTTAAAGTACTCGAATTTAAAAAAATATTAACAGAAATCGAGAAATACGCTAAAGCTGATATCTCCAAGAAGCGCGTTTTATCAATAATGCCGTTTACGGATTACAGCGCAGTACAATACGAACTTGACAAAACAGATCAAGCCTTAAATATCATTACATCTATAGGAGGTATTCCCACCGCCCCTTTTGAAAGCATAGATAAGAGTGTGACAAAAGCGCAAAAGGGCGGCATACTTTCCATAGCTGAGTTCTATTACCTGAAGCAATTTTTAAAAATCTGCATTAACCTGCTGAAATATTTTTCCGAAAGCGCGCTTTTAAAACTTAATATAGATAAAATTCTTTCTATAGTATCGTATATAAATATAGATACATCTTTCGCGCGCGAGCTTGACAGGATATTTTTAGATAAGGAAAACATAGCGGACAACTCAACAGCGGAGCTTTTAAAGATAAGGCGCGATATTAAAAGCGCTGAAGCTGATATTACGTTAGCCGTAAACTCTGTACTTAACAATCCTTCAAATCGAAAATACTTGTCCGACACAGTTCCCGCAATGAAAAATCAGCGGCTTACAGTGCCTGTGCGAGCCGAGTTTAAAGACGCTATAAAAGGCGTAATACACGACATTTCCGCAACAGGCGCTACTGTTTTTATCGAGCCGGAAAAAGCTTTCAGCCTTAACAACAAACTTACCGAACTGCGAGTTAAAGAAGAGCTTGAAATAGAGAAAATTTTGGCATCGTTAAGCGAAAGCGTATCGTTTATATCAGACGACCTGCTCAGCAGTTTTGACGCGGTTATAAGCCTTGATATTGTTTTTTCTAAGGCTCAGTACGCCCTGGCATTAAACGCCGTAAAACCCGAAATAACGAAGGAAGGCAATACTTGCATATATTCTGCGCGCCACCCGCTTATAGATAAAAACAAAGTGGTTCCCAGTGATATAATATTTAACGACAGCTACAGAGTAATTGTTATAACCGGGCCTAATACAGGGGGCAAAACCGTCGCTCTTAAAACGCTTGCGCTTATATGCGTAATGGCTCAGAGCGGCATTTTAATTCCCGCGAAAGAATACAGCAAAGTCCGTGTTTTTAAAAAAATTTTCGCAGACATAGGAGACGAACAGAGCATAGAGCAGTCTTTATCCACATTTTCCTCGCATATGACAAATATTATCCAAATATTAAATCAGGCGGATGACGATACCCTTATAATAATTGATGAAATAGGAGCAGGCACTGAC
>JAAZOI010000332.1 GCA_012797825.1 Eubacteriaceae bacterium
ACAATATCAAGCGAAGCATTTAAGCCCCTTTTTACTAAATTAACTGTATTTATAAGATTGCTGACGCCTTCGAGCGCATAATATTCACATTGAATAGGAACGATTATACCGTCGGAAGCAGCAAGCGCATTAATTGACATTAATCCCAATGAAGGAGGGCAATCTATTAATATGTAGTCAAATGAAGAGAAAATACCCGACAATGCTTTTTTTAGTACGAGCTCTCTTTTCGGCACGCTTACAAGTTCTACTTCGCATCCCGCCAGCCTTGAATTTGAGGGCAGAAGCATTAAGTTAGAATATTTTGTCGTCATCACAGCTTTTTGGACATCCAAGTTGCCGCACATCACATCGTATAACGTTTTACCGTCTTTGTCCACCTTCATATCAAGTCCGCTTGTTAAATTTCCCTGGGAATCCGCATCTACAACTAGTACCCTGTGACCCAATTTCGCCAAAGCCGCACCAAGATTAGTGGTTGTCGCAGTTTTGCCTACGCCGCCTTTTTGATTAAAAATGCAATAAGTTTTTGCCATATATTCCTCCCGAGCATTCTTCACTCTGATATTTTATCATTATTAAAATTAAAAATAAATACTTTTATTGCATGTTTCACGTGAAACAAAAAATATATTCAATAAATATGTTATAAATATTTTTAAAAAAACCTTTTATTATTTTTAATTTTAATATATAGTTTCACGTGAAACATAAGTTTAAATATTTGGGGAAAATAGTACAATGAAACCAATAAATATAATTTGCGTGGATAATTTAAAAGAGAAATATTGGAAAGAAGCTGCGTCTGAATACCAAAAGAGACTTCAAAAATACTGCGAATTGAATATTTTTGAGATAAAGGAAACGGATGTTGAAAATGAAAGCGCGATGCTATTAAATAAAATAAATCAAAATTCTAAGGAATTTGTTATATTATGCGATATATTCGGGCAAAAATTTAACAGCAGGCAATTTTCCGGTTTATTAAACGAAAAAATAAATCAAAATAGCGGAATAACAATAATAGTGGGCGGATCTGACGGAGTGAATAATGAAATGAAAAAACGTGCTGATTTGCTTGTAAGTTTTTCGGATTTGACTTTTCCGCACCAAATGTTCAGGGTGATATTATTGGAACAAATTTACAGGGCTTTTAAAATTAATAAAAATGAAAAATATCATAAATAATTAGAAAATTATCCCAAGAATAAAACCAGATATTTTTTTTATAATAATATCGAGGTGAGAAAATTGAATAAAAACAATCAGAACAGTACAAATAATAAAAATATGAAAGACATGGAAAATGTCAAGAATATGAAAAATACGCAGGATAAAAATTCGCAGAAAAATACTCAGAATAATAGTCAAAAAAACATGAAAGATAACAACTGTAACGAATGTAATTAAAAAACTGCCTTGAAGTCTTGCCTCTCGGCAAGACTTTACATATATAAACTAAAAAAAATACATAGCGGAGTACAATGCAAAACAAATCTTATCATAGCAAAACTTTTTATTCTTTAATGCTGTCATTAGCTGTTCCTATAGCACTGCAGCAATTAATATCCATTTCTTTAAATACCGTTGATACTATTATGATCGGGGCTTTGGGCGAGGCCGCAATTGCCGCTGTTGGCATATGCAACAGGGTGTTTTTCTTTTTTGTTTTAATAACATTCGGAATATACAGCGGAATGAGCATATTTACAGCCCAGTATTGGGGAAATAATGACTTTTTAAACGTAAAAAAAATGATGGGGATGCAGTTGTTTTTAGGCGTTTGCGTATCTTTGGTATTTATTTTTATAATTAGTTGTTTTCCGGCGCAAATTATGTCATGGTTTATTAAAGACAGTGTTGTAATTGCTCTTGGTAAAAGCTATTTTAGAATTGTGGTTTTAAGTTATATCTTCATGGCGTGTTCTTTTTCGGTATCCTTTGCTTTCAGATCTCTGGGAATAGTAAAAGTGCCGCTTTTTATAAACATATTATCAGTGCTTATTAATGCGTTTTTGAATTGGGTTTTTATTTACGGTCATTTCGGCTTTGGGCCTATGGGCGTCGCAGGCGCTGCGCTTGCAACTCTTATTGCGAGAATTTCGGAATTTTTGATGTATTACTGGTATTTACTGAAATATAATAATAAACCAGTGGCTTTTAAAGTCAGTGATTTGTTTTTGTGGGATTTTAAAATGATGAAAGAAAAGCTTAAAAT
>JAAZOI010000333.1 GCA_012797825.1 Eubacteriaceae bacterium
ATTATAATTATATTGGTTTTAATCACAATTATTGTGCTTGTTATTACAGATCCTTTAGGAATTAAAAAAATACCGGAAAATAAATTCAGCACTACAGATAAAAACCTTAATATATCAAGTAAGGTTAATTTTGATAGTGACATTATTAATATTGCGCTTATTGGAGCGGATAATTTAAAAGCTGCCTCACAACGTTCGGATACGATAGTAATAATGTCATACAACACCAAAACGGGAAGAATGACGTTAACTTCGGTTATGCGCGATTTGCTTATATATATACCGGATAAAAACAAATACGATAAAATTAACGCTTCGTATTCATACGGCGGAGCACAGATGCTTTTAAAAACATTAAATAAAAATTTTGATTTAAATATTAAATATTATATAACCGTCGATTTTAACGGCATGGAAAAACTTGTGGATGCAGTAGGAGGCGTAAACATAAATGTTAAACCGCAAGAAATTAAATATATAAATGACGCTATAAGGGAGCAGCATCGCGAACTTGGGGGAGAATTAAAATATTTAGATAAAAGCGGCAGTCAAACTCTTGACGGAAGGCAGGCTTTGGCATACAGCAGGGTAAGAAAAGTGGGAAATGTCGATTGGGAAAGAACATCAAGGCAGCGAACAGTGATAAACGCAATTATAAATAAAGTGAAAAACGAAATGAGCATAAAAATGTTTATATCGCTTGCAAAAAATGCGGCTCCGTATGTTAAAACAAATATCAGCACAAAAACGATGTTTTCATTGATGTTGTCGTATATTAAACATAAAGATACGTTTGTAATTGAAGATTTCAGACTGCCTTTTGATTATCATGCGCTTGATGAATATTATAACGAAATTTATTATTTGAAGCCAAATACACTAAAAGATAACGTAACATTATTGCATGAATATATTTTCGGAATAGATTCATACGAACCAACAAGCACAGTAAAAGAGATTAGCAATTACATTCAATACAATCATTAAAGTACAGGCATTGCCTGTACTTTATTTTAATTTTCTGAAATATATTCCGCGTGTGAATTCTGTCTTTTCATTCATAGGCTGATTTTGTAAATACATTGATATTATTTTATAGCATTCATTTTCGTCCTCTGTCGTAAAAAGCATTTCACAAAAACTTATATCGTTAAAATCATCCAATTTGTCGGAAATATATATAGGCACAGAATTAAATATTTGGGATACATTATTATCGCACATTACCGCAAACTTTTTACCTTTTCTGTCTGTTATATATGTGCAATTATTTCTTCTGCATTTTTCGCAGCCTATTTCATATTTTACCGGACATGCGCGCGTTATCATAAGAGGAAAATAACCATAGCCGATTACTGCTTTTTTGTCATATGTTTTTATATTGTTTACCTGATTTATTGCAAGTTCCGCAGATAGAGTAATATACAACGGATTATAGCGCGATAAAAATTGCGCAGAAATTGAATTAGCAATATTTAATCCGAATCCTGCTACGACTTCAAAGCCGCAATCTATCGCTAATTTAATTCTCCCTAAGGAATGGCATTTTACTTTGTTAATACCGAGTGATTTTATTTTATTGAGTTCAGCTTCTATTTTCTTCTCATCTTCAAAAAATACCCGGGGTATTTCAGCGACAAATTTATTATTGTATTTACTTAAAATGATTTTATCAATTTCATGAAACTTGAATAAATTCAATGACGCATATTCAACTGATTGAAGTATTCTTTCACTTATCTGATTGGCATTAGAAAAAGACGCCGTTAATTTGATTTCATAAGTCGTTTTATTTTTAAATTTGGATAAATTTATTTTGGGCAAAATAACATTATAATTCTTATGCATTTGTCTTAATTTAATGAGATTATCAACAGCGTTTCTTCGCAGTTCGTTCAGCGCCGATACAGGCAAATATATA
>JAAZOI010000334.1 GCA_012797825.1 Eubacteriaceae bacterium
AAATATATTAATGCCTCTTTTTTTAATTTTGCCGTTACTAATATCTGCGCATACCTTATCTATTTTTTCCCTTGCTTTTGCGTAACATTTCTCGTTCTTATTTTCGCTGTAAATAGGAAATAAGAAAAAGTTATTTATATTGTTAGGCATATCAAAATGCTCCGCGTATATAATCTCATACTTAATGTCCTTAAGAGAATCGGTAAGACTTCTTGCTCCATCGCCCGAGAACAGCATTTGAGTACAGAATATTATCAGCTTTTTACCAACTAAACAGTTTTTGTGTTTTATTACAAACTCCCGCATAATACGCGGCGGACGCGAGCCGTATATCGGGTAGCAGAACGCTATCGTGTCCGAATTATTTATAATATCTGAAAATCCGGTATTATTTTCTATGTTTATACACTTACAGTTCATATTTTCTGAAAATAACTGCGCTATGTACTTTGAGTTTCCCGTACCTGAAAAATAAAACATCACTGTTTTCATATCAATTTCGCCTTTCAATATCACATTATCAAAACCAGACTGCCATTATGCATAATCTCTTTTATTTAATTCCGCTTCTATCAACGATTTAGAAATTTCCATCGCTTTTATCATTTTCTCGTAGTGTTTATAGTTATAACTATCCTTTTTAAATTTCTTCTGAGCTTTTTCGCATTTGCTTATAACCGAGCATACCGGCGGCAATGCTTTACTTAACTCTACTTCTGTATACTTATTTTCAATATCTTCATTTAAAATAAGTGATTTTGAAATATATAATGCTTTTATCCTGTTTTTTAACAGTGTATGCTGTGATGCACCCTGCTGAAATTTTTGCTGCGCTTTTTCGCACCTGCCTATAACGGAATTTAATATGTTTAGAGCATCATCTAATTCTTCTTTTGTAAATTTACTCATAGCGCCTACCTCTGATATTATTTTACCATATAAAAAAGAAGCCGATTATTTTACTGATCAACTTCTTTTAACAAACTTATATTATTTTGATTTTTACGTTCCGCAAAGCGTTTCTACTTTACAAAATCAATTTTAATATTTCCGTTTGATGTTTTTACGTTTAAGTTCTTCGCTCCCATTGCGGCGTTTTCAGGTAAACTGTTTGAGCCGTTTGAGGTTTTGGAGTTTATCGTAAAATCGCTCATTGCGCCTAAAATGCTTCCCGATATAGAACTGTTTGACGTTCTTAATATGATATTATTTTTTGCTGATAATTTCTCAAAATTTATTTGTCCGTTGCTCGTTATCAAAGAAACGTTTCCGTTAATTACCGCGCCGTCAACTTCAATGGCGCTGTTGCTCGTATCCGCGTTAAGCACACCCGCCGTTATATTTTCTGCGGTTATCTTTGAGTTGGATGTTGTAAGTGCGCAGATATTCTTAATATTTCCGCCGCTTGTGTTTATATGCCCGTTGCTTGTTTTAGCGGAAAGCTTGCTTGCGTTAAAATTATTGATGTTTATAGGTCCGTTGCTTGTATTAAGCGTAATGTTTGCGGCTGTTAAGTTTTCTGCCTCAATACCCGCGTTGCTTGTGTTAATTTCAATACTGCCGCTGTAAGATGCAGGCAGTAAAATTGTAAAGCTCGGACTGTCAAAATTAAAAAAGTGATCATACCAGTTATTATATATTTGTTTAGTAAATGTTATATCGCTGCCATTGCTTACTTTATAATTGTTTTTATCATTTTCGTAATACTCAAAATGTATGTTCTTATCAGACGAAATACCTATTACAAAAGAAACGTTTTTATCGTTAATAGTTATGTTTTGGCCTTTATTTTCTACCGTTAATTCTTTTATTTCATAAGCCGGATGCTTATCAAGTTTTGATATATTCCATCCTAAAGCCGCAAATGAGCCAGCGAAAATTAATGCTCCCGCCAAAAATATAACTGCGCCGATGCCAATTAATTTTTTCATGATTTCACCTCTTTCGATACAAATAATGATTTAACCCATTTAAAAAATATTCCCGTAAGTTTTACCATTTTTTTGCAGAGCAAAAACATGGGGCGTACCGTCATTAAAAAAAGTCCCGCAAGGCAAAGCGCCGCGCCTATAAACAATAGCCCCTGATATAATCCCGCCGTAAACAAGCATATAATTCCTGAGATTAAGCCGCCTATTGACGTAAACGCAAAGGC
>JAAZOI010000335.1 GCA_012797825.1 Eubacteriaceae bacterium
TATTATATCGCCTTCTTTTATTTCTGACGCATCAGCCGGTTTTACATAAGCCAGACTGCCCGTATGAAGCGTCGGTTCCATACTCCCGCTTGCCACAGCATAAGTTTTAATGCCAACCAGATACGGACCTGCTAACAGTATTGCAAGCAGCACCATTGCTATCAGTACAATTGTTGATAAGATATCGCCGATTTTTTTAAACATATCTATTCTCCGTAACAGTTTATTCGAGTTGATCAGCAATACTTCCCCATGCGTTGGCAGCAGCATTGCCCTCGGCTTGAATTGAGTCCGATAAAACTTCAATGCATAAGCTGTCCCAAAGTCCTTCATCCGAAACTGTAACATTGTTTAAAAGCATAGTCGTTTCTTGACCGGGATGAACTATATTTTTATAGTAAAAATAGCCGTTATCGTATATCCAGTCATGCTCCCAGCCGTTTGCAAGAACAAATGTTACACTTTCTCCGTTTGGAGCCGTAACGGAGATATTATTCCCTGAAGGGTTTAGCGTAACATTCGCAGCTAACGTGCCTTCATTTGTTCGAAATACCGGAACTAGCATTACCCTTATATAACAATCAACTTCGTGCGGGTTTTGTGTATTTAAAATTTGCACCTGCTTTATCACATTTGTACCGCTTGGTGTCAATATGACCGTATTACCAGCAGTGACATTGCCGTTTTCTTCGATAGGCGCCGTAAGCACTCCGGGAAAAAACGCATTCACTTTTTCATCAGCTCCGTCAGTCAAATAGCTGAAAGTAATTCCGCTTAATAAAAGCGATATTAAGACAATTGCCAAACTTATTTTTATCGCAATTTTCTTTTTCATATTACTCGTCTCCTGAAAATCTGTTTATAACCCAGTCTATGCTGTTGAGGTATTCGATTATCTTTGATGTATTCTCAAAGCTTACGCTTGCCGTAGTTTTGCCTATATTGCGCGTGCCGTTTGCATTCATTCCCAGTGTTTCAGATGCAATTTGCGCTCCGTTAATATCATATTGCCAAGACCAGTCGGCAAGCTCTTTTACTTCGTAATATCCTTTTGGAAGGCTTATTATCATCTTGCTGTTATTGCTGTTATCAACCCTTATAGTTTCATAAAATGTTCTAATCAAATTAGTTTTAGCAGCATCGTCATATTGTTTTATTTCAAAAACAAATGTCTGATTGGGATTGCATGTACCGTTTACGTACTTGGTAATGCTAAGACTCCCTGTTCTTACCCTAATGTTATATGCTCCCGATGACGATATTTGAGTTGCGCCGTTTCCTACTGGAAGATAATAACTTTCTCCGGTAGATTTTGTATATCCTATCAATACCGAATCTTTAATTAAAGGCGTCCAAACTGAGGTGTTGGAAAAATCTATATAGTTATAAGGAGAAGCTGTTGCAGTCAGCGTATATGATGTATTACCGGTCGGTTTTACATCTGTTGTAAATCCCGGATTCCAGTTATAGGCCATAAAGCCTGCGGGATAACTGTAATCGGGGTTTAAAATAAGCATATTATTCTGCGCTTCTGTCTGACTTTTCAATATGCCTTCCCCCAAAAATATATCGTCTGTAAGGTCGGATACATCCAGTTTAAAAGGCACATTTACAGTCGGGTTGGGGAGCGATGCTATGCTTTGCCCGCCTACATAAATAGCTGATAAGTTAGCTATATTAGTGGGTATAACATTTCCGCCTATAAAATCCGATTTAGGCTTTATGTAAAATGATCCGCTGAATCCTTTTCCCTGCGCAAGTGTTCCGGGCTCAATTTTAGCTTTAATCCATTCTATGTATATCCCGTTTGCATCCTGTCTGATTGTTCCCGTTTCTGCGCCTATTGTTATGCTGTCTCCTATGTTTAATACGTCTCCGCTTGCGTTTACAATATTAAACCTCGGATCTATATAATCTCTTATCGCCACGTTCTCAAGCGTTTGGCCTGTCTCACTTGCAATA